>CAYTVK010000199.1:0-4566 GCA_964441725.1 uncultured Candidatus Bathyarchaeia archaeon
TGCGACTCTCCTTAATCGCATCGATAATAACCGACAACCCAGGCTTCGTGAGAACTATATCCGCCGCGGACTTCGCCGCATCTGTCGAGCCCTCAACAGCGATACCAGCGTTAGCCTTCTTCAAAGCAGGCGCATCATTGACTCCATCACCCGTCATACCCACAATGTGCCCCTTCATCTGGAGCAGTTGCACAATACGGTACTTATGCTCGGGGAAGACCTCCGCAAAACCCGCAGCATCTTCAACTACGTCCTCAGCCTGACTCTCAACCCCATCCACGAAAGCAGCGGGCAACAAAATATCGTCTCCAAGGTTCACTAACCGAGAAGTCTCCCTAGCGATAGCTATGTGGTCCCCCGTGACCATTTTGACGTTGACGCCCATCGATTGAGCTATCTTCAATGTCTCGGCTGAATCTTCTCTCGGCGGGTCAAACAAAGAGATTAAACCCACAAAATGCCATTTATCATCCCCGTCGGTCTGAGCCACTCCGAGCGCCCGATACCCTTTCCTTGCGAACCCATCAACATCCTCCGTCAACTTACCATCGATAGATTCCTTATCTAAAATTAAATCCAGAATCGTTTCAGGGGACCCTTTAGATACTCTATACTGGCTACCATCTTCACTCCGAACCGTTGCCTCTGTCCTCTTTGCGACAGGATCAAATGGCTTAAAACTGGTTACTTGGCGAATAATGATTTCATCAATAGCAGGTGCACTCTTGACTTTGGTCAAGATCGCCTCATCAATAGGATCCTGATCCTCATCTCTCGAAGCAAGCGCACCAAGCAATAATACATCGCTTTCTGAGAACCCAGTATAAGGCTTAATATCCCCAACACTCAGCGCATTCATAGTAATAGTGCCGGTCTTATCCGAGCACAGCACATCCATGCCAGCCATCTCCTCAATCGCCACCAATTTACTTACTATAGCCTCCTTCTTGGCGAGATCAATCGCGCCAACCGCCATGGTGACTGACAGGACCGCGGGAAGAGCCGCAGGTATAGACGCAACAGTCAAGATTAACGCGAACTGAATGATCTCAAAGAGGTTTTCTCCCCGAAGTATCGAGACCAACAAGATCACTGCGACGAGCACGAGAGCAAGGGAAATCAAGTATTTACCTATCTCGCCAATGGCCTTCTGAAACTGACTCTGGGTCTTAGCCTCCTCTACGAGCGTCGTGGTCTTACCGAAAAAAGTATTTGCCCCAGTATTAACAACAAGCGCACTCATCTCACCCTGTTTGATTATAGAACTAGCGTACCCAACATCAGACAAGTGTTTCTCGACGGGCAGAGATTCGCCGGTTAGCGCGGACTCATCGGTTAAGAGGTAATCTCCATCGATAAGTTTTACATCAGCGGGGATGATATCCCCAAAGCGCAGTCGAACGATGTCACCGGGCACAAGTTCTCCAGCGGGAAACATCTGCCATTTACCATCCCTCAGAACCCGAGCCTTAATAGCCAGTCTCTGTTTCAGCAACTCTATAGCGTTTCCAGCATTATGCTCCTGCCAGAACCCCACTATGGCGTTTACCAATAGAAGCATGAAGATTATCCCAAAATCAGGCCAATGCCTTATAACAGCGGACATTATCATCGCTGCCTCGATCATCCATGGAATAGGCCCCCAGAAATAGCCGAGAAACTTCTTCAGCGGGTTAGCCTTTTTCTCCGGGATTTCATTAGTGCCATATTGCTGTAGCCGTTTTTCCGCTTCAGGGGAAGAGATGCCCTTCTGATTCGCTGATAGCTTTTTAAATAACTCACCGATATCGGTTTTTTCTGCCTCTTCTATGGTTATAGAGTTTCTTTTCAATCCTCAGTCTGCCTCTTATGAATCCAGGCGTCTTTAATTCTTCACACCTATGTCAGGCATAGGCGGCTTTCAATGTTCATCTATACCTCACATAACTAGGATAGACCACGCCTCTTTTTTATCAGCTTTTCTAGCCTTTGAACTATATAGGAATACAGGTTCAGTTTTAATTCCTATTTAACATTCATCCAAATATACTTGTTACATGAGGTAAGACGATTAGTTACTATACTTGAATATGTTTGTTGTTTAATAATTGCCTAGTTACTTTTGTGACAAAATATTAATTGTTAAAACTAGAAAAATAGTTGATGTTGTTTGTGGATGGAGAATAAATCTATTAAATTAAAATGGGTGTTAATTATTCTATTTCTATTCTTTACATTGGCTGAAATCCGTCTAGTAAAAATGCAGTTGGATTATGATGAGGGAATAGATGTGGCTTCCGATGCAATTAGTTCCGGTAAATTTAGTCCAATAGAGAAATTCGAGGCTGAGATTTCAATTTATAAAAAAGTTATTGATGACATAAGCGAAACAACAATTTACCTTCTTGTCATTTTGATTGTTTTTTCTATTGTTCTCTTTTTACGAGCTAAAAGACCTTAATAAAAAGAAATCTCTTTGTTATAATGCGGGAAATTCAAACGCATTGTTACATGAGATATGAATTACCTACTTATATTCGTTTTAGACTTGGTTCCTTCAATAGTTTCCAAGTTTGATATAACGGACAAATATCGATAAGACATGGGTCTCGTTCAACCATTTTATAGAGTAAGTTAGCTTGTCCCGTCTCAGTTAACGCACATTCAATCTTCTTAGCACCTTTATCTCTCCTTTGAAATGAGCAGTTTAATGGTTCGCCGGGTTGAGGTAAATCAGTTTCTGACATGGGTATTCGAAGCTTTCTTAGATTAAAGAATTTATGCTCTCGCAGATTATGAACAACAATAATTTTTTTTTCAGAATCATATTCTCATGCCCTATATTCTCTTTTTCTATCTTCGCGCGCGTAATACTGTGTAGGTTTGGTTTGAGTTAGTCATATAGTTATCAATTCGTCATTAACCTGATAATCCAAGTACTCTGTATTTTCTGAGACTAGAATTTTAGCGAGATTTGCGATATTAATTATTCATCACTACATTGTATGATGAAGTTTACGTTGAATACGTGAAAGCTATATGGGTCCAAACTCTCCTGTTTATTTAGAGGATTTTGAATGAAAATAGACAATAGAAAGATTTTGGGAAAGAAGCGCGTAACAGCGGTAGTGCTGATTACGGCGATGATGTTTTTAACTATGGTACCCTCTGGGAATGCCGGATATCCAGAAGCACCAGTTGTTCTTGGATCGGCTGGTGATTTTGTGATTCTGGCAAAAGCGGGAATCTCAACCACTGGAGCCACTTCAATTATCGGAGATATTGGAGGGAGTCCAATCGACAGCACCGCTATCACCGGATTCGGGCTAATAATGGATTCATCTAATCAATTTGCGACATCATCTCTGGTGACCGGAAAAGTGTATGCGGCCGACTATGCGGCTCCAACTCCAACAATTATGACTGCATCTATAAGCGACATGGAAACAGCGTACACCGATGCCGCCGGACGAACTTCTCCAGATCACACTGAACTTGGAGCTGGAAACATTGGCGGAATGACACTCACTCCCGGCCTTTACAAGTGGGGTACTGGCGTGACGATACCGACGGATGTCACCCTCTCGGGAAACTCAGATGCTGTTTGGATATTCCAGATAGCGCAAGACCTCGATATCAGCTCCGCTGCGCAGATTATCTTAAGTGGCGGTGCACAGGCAAAGAACATCTTCTGGCAGGTCGCTGGCCAGACGACGCTCGGGACAGCATCTGTTTTTAATGGAAACATTCTGTGTCAAACAACGATTGTGTTGAATACTGGTGCAACGTTGAACGGTAGGGCGCTAGCTCAGACTGCGGTTACCTTAGACGCAAACACCATCACAATGCCTCATACAGACGTCACCCCACCTACGCCTGCAGCCTTTACTTTGAGTAACCTCGCAGTGTCTCCTGTAACTGTGGAGCCCGGAGCCACCGTCACAGTCACCGTTCAAGTACAGAACACAGGCGACGAACAAGGATCAACGCCTGTGGAGCTGAAGATAAACGGCGTAACAGAAGACACAGAGACCGCTACCCTGGACGCTGGAGCGAGTGCGACGGTTACATTCACGGTGTCCCGGAGCGCTACGGGAAGCTACACGGTGACTGTGGGAAGCCTCACGGGCAGCTTCACCGTTAAGGCCTCTGAGCCCCCGCCAGCCGGTATCCCTTGGGTTGGAACTTGGGCTGGGGTATTGGTTGTTGTCGGCTACATTCTATGCAGCCAGAGGAGACCTGTGGGTTCTTCTTAACCTCCTTCTCTTATCTGGTAGTTGGCGCAGTTTTGGTTTTAAAAGGTGAAAAAACGTGGTTGACTGGATGGGCGTCTTCATAGCGTCACCGAGCCTTAGATGATAGTGTTAAAAATGATCTTATACACAAACGGCGTATTTTTTCTTACATATGAGATCTTTGAGAAGCGGATCTGTGATGCTTATTGCCTTAAACATTGATTCAGATAACTTCCAGGTTTTCAATTTCCTCATCACATTCAATGCCTAATTTAAAATCTGAACCCCTTAACTATCAATATATGGGGTCTGTGCAGGGATGACGGGGTTATTAACCGGATAATAGTTGTTT
>CAYTVK010000200.1:0-805 GCA_964441725.1 uncultured Candidatus Bathyarchaeia archaeon
GCATACCTCTGCGAAAGGGGCGTGAGCTGCAGTGTATACGCCTCCCATGAGGTTCGTCGCGTTATCGCTGCTTGGCCTATCGCTGCTTCTTTGACTTCCTACAAAGATAACGGGTACAGGCAGGTTCTGTAAAGCGAAGCTCATGGCTGCACTACTGTACCCCATGGTGTCTGTGCCATGGGTGAATATGATGCCGTCTGCACCTGCCTTGATCTTATTATATGCACGCTGAGCCATACCCTCCCAGTGCTTGTGCCCGATGTCCTCGCTAAAAACACTGTAAAGGATGTCAGCATCTACATCAGCTATCTCAACAAGCTCAGGCACGATACCCAGCAAGTCTCTGCTAGTCATAGCGGAAACTACACCGCCTGTTACATAGTCCACGCGACTCGCGATGGTACCACCGGTACTGATGATACTAACCGTGGGTAAGCCCTCCTCTGCCTTGGGTAGCGGAGGCTGCTTGAACTCGGGTTTAGGAGCGGTTCCTACCTTACTGATCTTAACACCATTGTTGTAGCCAAGCCCGATGTTGTACCCTGATACTAGTTTGATTACGATATGCCAGTCATCATATGTCTCGACTCTTGGCATGAGGCTGCCGGAGTACTGCTGATTATTGACAACCACCATAAGTTTGTCACCTATCTCGGCCCCGACTGACTCTAGGGCTGCTCTGAGTTGTCCACGGTATCCGGTTAGCTTGTCCTCCGACATATAAATCAGAGAAAAGAAACACCTCTACATGTATTAAAATATGGTTGATAGGTTCCAGATATAGCCTCTATTTTTCTATTGACTC
>CAYTVK010000200.1:815-4536 GCA_964441725.1 uncultured Candidatus Bathyarchaeia archaeon
TTTCTTAGCTTCTATTATTCGTCTCACCATGAGATGAGTTAGGAAGTAGGCTTGCTCAGAGTCGAAATATGACTCAATGGTCTCATCGAAGTATATCCAAGCATCAGCTGGGAACTCCTCATCAGCCAAGCCTAAAACAACGGTAACAGGAACTCTTGGAAGCACAGTGAACTCAACCGCTACATCTCCCGCGGGAAAGTCAACTTTCTTACCACCTAAGGTTACTGCTACCTTGATGAGATTCTCTGGAGTGGAGGCAAAATAACTGATTAGACGCGTTGTTTCGCCTGTGTATCCTCTCGGTGTAAACTGGTTTCCTCTGAATTGTTTGGATGAGATGTGGTTTCCCATTGGCTGGGTATCAGTCGCTTCGCTATAAGCAGATAGTATGTAGAACACTGTGCTTGTTACGCCCTGGTAGACCTTTGTGCCTGATGTGAATGTCTTACCTGATAACTGATCTTTTAATTGACCTGTCTTCAGATCCAACTCAAATCCCAGAAATGATAACAGATCTCCTTCTGGAAACCCATTCTTGCCAGAGAGCCCACGTATCTTGTTTGAGCAGTTCTCCCAGGTCCATATCTCAGAGGGATGAGGCATAATACAACCAAGTGTTGAAAGCTTATAGAATTACTCAAACAAGGCTCTTCGAGACATAAACGCCTTCCTTACCATACCCGAGGCGCCCATAGTACTGCTTCGTACCCAGTGCGCTCATTACAACCATCTTATCCAGATCATACTTTTCATTGGCTGTCTTCTCTGCCTCATGCATCAGTTTCTCTCCCCAGCCTTGATGCTGCCAATCCTGAGCCTCCTCGCCCACGGGAGTCATCTCTCCGTAGACGTGGAGTTCACGGATCAAACCGGTTTTATGGGTTATTTCTGGTCTGTGGGGGTTTTCTCCCGGCACTCTAAGCCTGATGAAACCTATGAGGGTCTGGTTTCTATCCTCGGCGCTTATGAACTCCTCAACGCCATCTGAAGCATCATAGACTCTATGTGTGATTCCAAGGGTATCATGGTCTATGTGGGTTCCCTCTCTTTCTCTGTGCCCAACCTCTCTGCACCTTATGCAGTTGCAGTTGGCACCAATTTTTTCGAGGTTTTCTTTAACGAGTTCTCTGAGGTTGCTTTTTTTGACCCCTGCCTCTATCTGGTGGAGGGGAATGTCCCGTTGAACCCTCATCACCCGTATCCACGGTGGGATCATCTGCTTTACCTCTGTGAGGAGTCTTATACCGTCCTCGGTTGTGAATGGCTCGTACTCGCCGTTACGCCACCAATCATAGAGTCTTGTTCCCTTCACAACCAGCGTGGGATATATCTTCAACATGTCTGGTTTAAACCGTGGATCATTGAAGATGGTCTTGAAGCCTTCGAGGTCTCGTTCAAAACTGCTGCCTGGGAGACCCGGCATCATATGGTAGCATATTTTCAATCCTGTATCCTTCATGACTCTAGTTCCATCAATCACATGCTGTACGGTGTGACCTCTATTCACAAGCTGGTAGATGTCATCGTAGACATTTTGGACACCGATCTCAACCCTTGTACCCCCAAGGTCCAGTATTCCATCAATGTTGCATGGATCCAGTTGATCTGGGCGCGTCTCAAAGGTTATCCCCACGTTTCGTATGCTGCTGGTCTCAGCGTTGAGCTTAGCCTCTTCGAGGGTTTCCGATGGTTCCATGGTTATGGCGTCGAGGCAGCCTTTCATGAACCAGCGCTGATAATCAAGGGGTGAGGCGGGAAAAGTGCCTCCCATTACAATTAGATCAATCTTATCCACCACATGACCTATGGCTTCAAGCTGCTCGACCCTGCTACGGACCTGAGCATATGGATCAAACTCGTTCTGGGTTCCACGCATCGCCGCGGGTTCATGACCAGTGTAGCTTTGAGGGGAATCATTCTCGGGTCCTCCGGGGCAGAAAGCGCAACGCCCATGTGGACAAGCATATGGCTTGGTCATCACAGCCACTACGTTTACTCCGCTCATGGCACGGGTAGCCTTTCTTCTCAGTATAGGAATCAGTTGTTCACGTTCATCATCAACTAGGAGCCGAATAATCTGCGAGTTTGAGGGAATGTAGCCCAGATTATATTTTCGTGTTACCTCGAATTTTGCATCTTGAAGATCACGAACAGTAGGGTTATCAATGGATAGTAAAATGTCTATAATTTCACGAAAAGCTTGATCCAAGGTGAATCATATGAAAAGAAGGATATTAATAAGAACCTCTACGACCGCCGTATCGAGTCTCTCGGACGTGGGCGATCCTTGTCTTGTAGTTACTGTTATTTCTCTTCCTTGGGGTAGGGCTCTTCTTTGGAGTACCCTCTATTTTGGGGGTCTGGGCCCTTACCTTACCAGCTTTTGTCAATGAGCCGTGTGTTGGCAAATTATTTCACTGCAACCCTTACCCACTGGGATTGTTAAAAACATTATGGAGAGATCGGAGCGCCATTTCCGGGTACCACGAGAACAGGGTTCAATGATTTGATCATCTTGAGACTGTTTACCGCTATGTCTGCTTCGATGTTTTTAGCTATCAAAATGAGCGGAAACCAGTATGTCTACTGTTTTACTCATCTTCAATTACCCACACACCCTGTACGATGTATGAGTCTTTTAATTTTCCCCGGTTGAGCGTCACCATCTCATTTGGAACACTGGAAACCATGTCAAGTGCTTTCTCCTCATCAACATCAAGCAGGCTCAGCAGGGAGGCTAATCCATATGGGTCTCGCAGCCCCCACTTATCAACCGCGTAGCTGCTAGCTACAACGGGAATGTCTCGCTTCAAAGCGTTGTGGATGTTTCGTTTCAGGAACTCGATTCTTTTACCAAGAAGATAAGCATCATTTACCATTAGTATAGAAAGATCAACCATATAGCCGCATCCTGAGTTTCTCATCAGCCCAGCTTGCTGATGGTTAAGGTGATTTTCTTTCCACTTCTCCACAACAGGGAAGGTGATTAGGTCAACTCTGTTGTCTCTTCCTGCCTGTCTCGCCACGGACTTGTTTCTGCAGTTTACAGTGATTATCTCGTTGTGCCACCTGCTGTTTCGGAGGCTTCTGTTGAGCTCGTTTGGATTTCGTGGGTCTAGGTCCAGTCGCTTTACCACGTCAAGGTCTTCAGTTTGTTCTTTCTGATTCAAGCCGATGGCGGAGAAACCCAGTTCCTTAGCTAATGAGATTACTTCCCCCGGTTTTTCTGGGTTAAGGCAGAGATCGGTGAAAAGTCTCAACTTCGCATCTCCTCCATGTATTCCCTGAGAACCTCTGCTGGCTTTGCCTTATGAGGAACCACGAGGCTTATCTTCACCTTGATTGGGTCATGGTGTTCCAACACCAGTTTCCCCAAGAAGGCTTTCTGCTTATCAAATCTAATGTACAGGTTCTTGGTCTCATCGATTCTCTGTGGCAATTCATCAAGCAGCATGATATAATCTAAGCTCGAAAGGTTATTGATCAAATTATCGAAAAACTCGGTAGCTGATCTACGATGTTTTTCAACGAAGTGTAATGTGATTATTGGATCACCAAAATATCCATCCAAGTCATTCTCGGTGTAGCTTGGAAACTCTGCGTCTTTTGGGAACAGATTCATCACCGCCTTCAAGACCTTGGCTCTATCCTCAGTAGCGTGAATGAATACCGACAACTCGACCTGCCTAACTATTCTCTGCGTACTCAAATCAACCAAGAC
>CAYTVK010000201.1:0-4529 GCA_964441725.1 uncultured Candidatus Bathyarchaeia archaeon
CTCATAGGGGTCGATGTATATTATTTTTCCATCTGTCTTGATCTTCCATGATGCGTGTCCTAGCCATTTTATCTCCAAATGATTCACCTAGAAGTGAAATGCATGAGTGGATTTATGATTCTTTCCCAATTCTGGTCATGGACTCTGTCATAGTGAGGTACGCCAACCCAGCTACTAGTCTGAGGGCTGAGCTGATGAAAAGACCCTGATTCAGCCCCTCCATCCCGTTAAAAAAGGTATCAACTATAGTGCCGCCCATGTTACTACCTATGAAGCTAGCGAGCCCAAACGCAGCTGTACTACTCGCAAGATAAGTAGCCCTAAGGTCACCCGGAGCCAGATCGATGATATAGGTGGATTCACTGCTCTGCCAAGCAGCCATCCCAAGCCCGAGAAAAAGCTCAGCTATGGCAACATGCCACCACTGGCCAGCGAGGGCGTAGGCTGCTGGAGCTACAGCCATCAAGACCCTGCTGAAGACCACTATGGGTCTGCGACCTATGCGATCCATGAAGCTACCCATTCTTCTCTGGCTTAATGTGTTCATGAGTGCGCCTCCGATGCTAAGAGTGCTGATCTGCCATATCTTCATGTTAAGTCTGTGCGTGATTACCAGTGGGAAGAATGGCCAAGCGAAGCTCATGGCTATGCCGTAGAAGAAGTTCAGCATAAGATATTTTCTGAGCCGTGGATCCTCTATTAAGCGGTTGAGCTGCAGGCTTCTATGGATGCCCCGGGGGGGCTTCTCCGTGGTGAATAGAACCATTATACCGCTGACAAGGCTCGTTGCCGCTGATAGTATGAATATGATCCCGTAGCTGGAAGGCGTTGTGTCTCCTTGCTGGGTTATAGTCATGGTGAATGCGATTATCATGGCTACGAAGCTTCCGAGTTGGCTGATGCTGTTGATGAGGCCGATTATCTGGCCTCTTGTGCTGTTCGTGGTGTAGTCTCCTAGGAGGCTGTTCCATGTGGGTAGACTCATGCTGTTGAAGAAGCTGCTGAGGATGACCAGCCATATCAGGGGCTCAGGTGCCTGAAAGAGAAGTAGAGCAGCTATGGCTCCAGCGTTAAGCAGGCGTCCAGCTGCTACAAATTTCTTCTTCCCGTATCTGTCTGCGAGGCGTCCGAATATGATCTGGAATAGGTTTGAGCTTAGGCTTTTGGCCCCTTGCAGGAAGCCCATTTGATGTACTGTGGCACCTGCTGCCGCGACGAGGAGGTTGTTGAACCTGTTGTTTAGGCTGTCACTGAATAGCTGCGTGAAGCCTGTTGCCATCAAGATCTTGTTTGTCTTGAGGGGTGTTTCCTCGTCGCTCATTTTCGGGTGTGAATTGTGGCTGTGGGTATAAAGTTAACTGAAGGTTAGGATTAGGGTCTGGTCTCCTGTACTGTCATGTAGGTTAGGCCGAGTACGAGTCTGAGAATTCCCGCTGCTACTAGTCCTGTCTGTATGGCTGCTATGCTTCCCCCAAGGACGTTTTGCACTATCTGGCCGCCGAGGTTGCTGCCTATGAATGTTGCTACTCCTATTGCTGCCATGCTTGATGCTAGGTATGTGGCTCTGAGTCTCTCTGGAGCTATGTCTATTATGTATGTTGATTGGGCACTGAGCCATGATGCTATGCCGAGGCCGCTGATGGCTTCAACTAGCGCGATGTGGGTCCAGTTTGTGGCTATTGGGTAGATAAGGCAGCTTGATGCCAAAACTATGCGGCTGAGGGTGAGCACCTGTCTTCTGCCTACTCGGTCCAGTGTAGGACCGATGTATCTTTGGCTGATGGCTCCTACTAGTGCGTTTGTGATGCTTGTGAGAGCCACTTGCCATACCGTTAGGTGTAGTTTCTGGGCCATTATGTATGGGAAGAGAGGCATTGCGATGCTTGATCCTACTGTGTAGATAAATGTGAGTGCGAGGAAGCGTCTCATGGGTTTATCTGCCAGTATTTCTGGTATGTTGAGTTTCTGTATGGTTTGTGTTATGGGTTTTTCGTGGAGTGTTAGCGCTGTGGCTGCGCTTAGTAAGCTGGCTGCTGCGGCTAGGATGATTATGGGTGTGTAGCTGTTTCGTGTGGTGGCTGCGGTGTCGCGGATGCTTATGAGGAAGGCTGTGATCATGGCTGCTAGTCCGCCTAGGTAGCTGATGCCGTTGACTTGTGCTATTATGGTGCCTCTTCGTGTGTTTGTGGTGTAGTCACCTAGTAGGCTGTTCCAGCTTGGTAGCGCCATGCTTGTGGCGATGCTTGCTAGGATTACGAGGTTTATGACTTGTGTGGGTGGGTTTACGTATAGGATTGCTATGAGCGCTGCTGCGTTTAGGGTTCTGCCTGTTACTAGTAGGAGTCGTTTGCCTTGTCTGTCTGCGATGCTTCCGAAGGGTAGTTGGAGTAGGTTGGCTGCTAGTGTTCTTGCTGCGTTGAGGTAGCCTGTTTGGTCTACTGTGGCTCCTGCTGCTATGGCTAGTAGGCTTATATAGCGTTGTATTAGTTGGTCGGTGAATTGTTGGAGGAAGCCTGTTGTGTAGAGTTGTTTGTCGGTTTTTAGTGGCTCCTCTTGCATGCTGGTTTTGGGTGTGTTCTTGGTATTTATGTTTGATTAGGAAGATTCATTAATTGGGTGGGTTATTTTTGGTGGCGTGTGCGGGGGTTCCCGAGTGGCCAAAGGGGTCAGGCTTAGGACCTGATGGATTAGTCCTCCGAGGGTTCGAACCCCTCCCCCCGCACCATCTGGTAATGGTGGGCGGTAACTTGGTGCATTTTTTTTGGTGTGAATTTGTGTGAATAATTGTGAAGTGATGATAAAATCATCGATTAGTTAGTGTATTACATAACCCATATAACTCGCTGCTTTTCTCAAGATGTGAGGAAGGGGTTTTAGGGTTATATCCCTGTTTTTTCCCCTACCCTCACTTAAAAATAGAAAAATGGGACTAGATTTCGAGAATGCCTACCTTTCGTCTCCACTTCAAGGTGGGTTCGAACCCAATAAACAGTACAGGATTGCGGAGGGTCCACCTCAACTAACAGAGTATATATGAGCGTGTTAGATGCCCAATGCCTTTTTCTGGGCCGCGATAATCTCTTTGATGCCTTTCTCAGCCAAGTCAAGCATCTGATTCAACTGTTCGCGGGTAAAAGGCTGTTCTTCGGCTGTTCCTTGCACTTCCACAAGTTTACCGCTTTCAGTCATAACTATATTCATATCCACATCAGTTGTTGAATCAAGCGCATAGTCCAGGTCCAGAAATATCTCGCCATTCTTGACGCCAACACTAACAGCGGCGACCATCTCAGTCATAGGAATACTGTCAATCATGTCTTCCTCTTTTAGGGCGCGCAGTGCCTGATAGAGGGCTACCGCTCCGCCTGTTATGCTGGCGCAACGGGTTCCGCCATCAGCGTCTATAACATCACAATCCACGTAGATGGAGTTAGGGCCTATGGCCTCCATATCAACAACGGAACGCAGGCTACGACCAATCAAACGCTGAATTTCAACGCCACGTGAGTCAACCCTACCGCCTGAGGGGCGGGATTTGCGGCTTTCTGTTGAGCCGGGAAGCATACTGTATTCGCTGGTTACCCATCCGCCGGGAAGACCCTGCTCGACTTTCCAACGCGGTGCTCCGGGTTGAACAGAGGCACTGCATAATACTCGGGTATTGCCAAAACCGATGAGCACCGAACCTTTTGGATGTTTCTGGAAGCCAATATCAAAGGATAGATTGCGGAGTTCGTCGTGTGCGCGTAGAGTCATAGGTATTAACCCCCGATAGTTCTAGTTAATTGTTGAGGATAGACACGTGGGGCAGGCTCCCCCAGAATATTTCTACCAAGTAACATAGTCATGACCACGCTATAGATGCTTGTTACGCGCACGCGTTTTATTTGTTTAAGCTGATTGTATTATCTATGAAATTAAACAGGCTCTATGACAAAGTTTTCTGTAAAAGTCCCATACTTGGAATGATTACCTAGCTGGCGATGAACCTGTTGAACGAGCCTTGGAGGAGATCACAATTTACGAGGAAGAAGGAGTAGATGGAGCTATAATCGAAAACTATCATGGATCTGTTGATGATGTAATACAGACGCTCAAGAAGACATCTACTATGAAGCCAGAGATTGTGATAGGTGTAAATGTTCTTCCAAATGAATTCGAGCAAGCGTTTACTTTAGCCCATAAATATGGCGCAGATTTTATACAACTAGACTATGTTGCTGGTAGATATAGTAGAGGAGAATTAGATTTTGAGGCTTATTCCTCGTATAAAGAAAGATATCCCGATATAATTGTGCTTGGAGGTGTTTGGCCGAAATACTATACTCCTGTTGAAGGCTCTGATTTAGAAGTGGATTTGAGGGAGGCAGGGCTAATGATCGGATATCATCAGACAAGGACATTACGAATTATCGCAAATGCACCCATAATGGTCTTTAGGGACGATATAACGCCGTTTCTGATGGCTAGCATGGAATTTATGCCCACTTTCTTTGATGAAGAATACTGTAGAGTCACTGAATATCTTC
>CAYTVK010000202.1:0-4529 GCA_964441725.1 uncultured Candidatus Bathyarchaeia archaeon
GCAGAGTCATAGAGCTGTTCAGATCCATGACCAAGGTTTCTCATCACGATACCCATCGGTGGCGGCGGAGCCTGATACACCATGTCCACTGCCTGAACAGATGCTATTCCATGAGGCACAGGGCAGACACCGCAGACCCTCTGGGTCAACCATGGAGCATCAGCGGGCTCCCTGTTTCGTAGAATAATCTCCCAGCCTCTAAACATCGTGATAAAGCTATGTGCATCTGTGTAGACCTTTTTATCAAGGTCAGCCATTGCCTGAATCCCTAGATGACCCTCAAGTCGGGTCATGGGCTCAATTAGTACTTCTTTTGTCGTCATTACAGTTTCCTCCCTGATATCCCCATCTTGATCCTATGCCAGACCATTCCAACATCCGCTAGGAGCTCATACACTCGTTCCTTCATGAAGAAGCTCGCGGGGGCTTTCTTTAGGAATGGCGAATAAGGCGCATCCGGGAAATCTGGCTGAGTGCAACCAATGCATACAGATCCCATGGTGGTACAGCCTCCTACACCCTCAACATATCCCCTTCGAGGAACATCACAGTAGCTAATAGGCCCCTTACATCCTAGTCCACCCATACAGAAAGGTTCACCATATTCTTCACTGATCTTACCAATGGTGTATAATCCTGCTCTTGGACAATTCTCGTGGGTCGTATGCTCAAAAATGAACTTCACCCTGTTAAGATCATCCAGTTCAGGCAAGGGCAATAATCCCCTGACTGCTAATACGCCATAGGTCAGTGTCTCAGCGAGATGCTCACCCATAACGGGACAACCTGGGACATTCAGTATTGGAATACCGAGTTTACTCTTCCAGTTCTTCCCAAAGTAATCCATAAGCCCCTTCGCTCCAGTAGGATTCGGGTTTCCATGCGGAATGCCCCCCCAACTTGCACATGAGCCTGCCGCAACGACCAATGCTGCGTTCTTCATTAAATCCTCAAGGCGTTCATTGAATGTAACCGCCTTACCATCTCTCTGCCCAATGGCACAAAAGTACCCACCTGTCTTCGCAGCCAGAGTCTCGTCAGGCACAGAACCATCAACCACAAGTACGAAGGGTTCCAGTTCACCTGCCGCAGCCGCGTCAAGAGCCTTTAAGGCCTCATCGCCCCATGGCAGCATAATCGTCTCATGATAATCCAATGAGATACCAGCTGCCTGAGGCAGAAAACCAGTGAGTAAATCTACCACGCTTGGATGTGTAGCGTTCAAAAAGGAAATGCTGCACCCCGTACATGCTTGACCATTAAGCCAGATAACATGTATTCTATCAATTTCACCTGTCATTTACTATCCAGCCTATCTTACAGAAGACACAAACGGGATTTTTTATAAACCTTCAAACATATACTACACGAAATATCCCTAAACGAATAATCTACAGAATAATTCATATGATAACTAGAAGAACGGGTTATTAACCTCCAACTACCCCACATTCATGGAGATTACATTGAACGAGAAAGCATCAATCCTAGCCGAAGAGCTAGAATGGGCGATCAGCAGCCTAGAGAACGCCTGCAAAGACCTAACCCCAGAAGAATACAAATTCAAACCCACACCAGTATCCAACAGCGTCCAGTGGCAACTGAACCACATCTCAAGGATAGTAAACACAGCTCTCCCAAGCCGCATCAAAGGTGTAGAAAGTTACGCGCCAGAGGGCTGGCCAGAGGACTACCGAGACCAAGACTACCCTCTCAAGAAGCTTATGAAGGACATCAAACAAGGCACTGAGAAGGCGATCCCACTGATGAAGAAACTCAGCGACGCGGACCTAGAAGCAGAGATACCCATGTGGGGCGGAAAAAGGCAGCGCAAGATCGGCCTATTCGCATACATCGGCGAGGTCATACACCATAAAGGACAGCTCGCATACGTCAGAGGCACATACAAGAGGCTAAACGAGTAGCCTCCCACTATTTTATTTAAAAAAATTAACCAATTGAGTTAAGTAACTCCATGCATCAACATCATATACCAATTTTCGGTGAAACAAAATGGCAAAAATAGACACCATAAAGGAATTTGCGGAGCTAGGCTTCACAAGACTTGATGGCTCACTTAAGGACATTACAGAGGAACAGCTCGATTGGACGAGCTGCTCAGAGGCGAACACCATAAGAAACATCGTCACACATCTCATCAGTGAATGGTATGGATTCGTACCAAAAGCCATCGCAGGAGACAAAGACGCAAAGGTCATAGGCGTACCCGAAGGATACGTGGGAAACAAAGACCTCAGCCTCGACCAGATAATGAAAGACCTCAAAGCAGGCAAAGACCACCTACGCAAAGAACTCGGCAAGGTAAAAGACGAGGACCTAGCCAAAGAAATGGACTGGTTCATGGGTAAAAAACCCAGAGGATTCTACCTAATGCTAGGAGTCAGTGAGATCATCCACCACGAAGGACAGATCGCTGCCATCCGCGGTGTAGAGAAACGCATCAAGGGCCTGTAATAGGCTCACCCTTTTTATTCAACCGGATTTTCAAGTAAAATACATTGAAGATAGGAATAACATGCTACCCCACAGTTGGCGGAAGCGGTATACTAGCCACACGTCTAGGAGTAGAACTGGCAAAAATCGGCCACGAAACCCATTTCATCACATATGAACGCCCCTACGCCATACAGGGATACGACATACCCAATGTCAAAGTACATCACGTATCCGTCGTAGAATATCCCCTATTCAAATACCCACCATACACCATAGCAATAGCCTCAGAGATGGCACGAGTAACCCAAAGAGAACAACTAGACCTCATAAACGTCCACTACTCCTTACCACACGCGACGGCAGCACAACTATCACGAGAAATCACTGGAAAACCATACGTAACGACACTCCACGGCAGCGACGTAACCATACTTGGAAGCGACCCGAGCTACGAACCCATCAATACTATGAGCATTGAAGCCAGCGACGCGATAACAACAGTATCACATTACATGGCTCAGGAGGCAAAAAACAATCTAGGCATAGAGAAAGAAATACAGGTTATTCCAAACTTTGTAGACAACGAAAAATACCAACCAGCGCCATGCTACCTACTCGATAACCCCCGCCCAAAGGCGATAACGCTCGTACATGTCAGCAACTTTAGACCAGTAAAAAGAATCGATGACCTCATTTACAGCATGTGCATCATCACCAAGAAAGAGCCAAACGCGCAGCTAATCCTAGTAGGAGACGGACCGGAGCGACATAGCATTGAGAGACTAATCGATAAACTGGATTTAAGACGAAACATACTCGTAACAGGGTACAGAAGCGATGTAGCAGAGATGATGAACTGCGCAGACGCCCTAGTGCTATGCAGCGAAACAGAAAACGCTCCACTCACAATCCTAGAAGGAATGAGCTGCGGACTACCCATCATAGCAACCAACGTCGGGGGAATACCTGAACTAATTCAAGACGGAAAAAACGGGTTCCTCGTACCATTAAAACACCCAGAGGAAATAGCAGAAGCAGCCCTCAAGCTCAACTCAGACGATAATCTACTATCAAAAATGGGTGAGAACGCACGAAAAACCATCCTCCAAAAATACACCAAAGACATAGTCCTGAAACAATATCTGAAGGTATACGAGAGCGTCATATAGCATACAATATAACCTACCTTTCACATCACAGGATATGTCATATCACGACAACAGAGCCGAGTTCTGGAGAAAACACTACGAAATGGCTCTACCCTACGATGAATACCTAAAGACAGACCCTGAGAGAGCCCAACGTTGGAGAGATTTTGAGTCAAGAGCACCAGACCTAACTGAAGAACAGAAGAAAAGAGTACAAGGATACAACAGAGAAATCAACATAATAGCCATGGTGGGAATCTGGTGCGGAGACTGCGTAAGAACCATCTCAATAATCAGAAAAATCGCGGAGGCAGCGGGAGAAAAAGTCAACATAAGAATCATTGAAAGAGAGACAAGCCCCCAACTCGTGGAAGAACTGCGAATCCTAGGAGCCACAAGATTACCAAGAATAGTATTCCTAACAGAGGACTTCTGGGAAATAGATAGAGAAGGCGACCGCCTCTTACCAGTGTACCGCGCTAAGGCAGCCAGAGAAATAGGAATGAACTACGACGCAGGAGTAATGACGCCAAAAGCCCTACAAGAAGAAACAGAAGCGTGGCTTGAAGTATTCGAACGAGTTCTTCTCATGACGAGACTAGCGCCACCCCTTAGAAGCCGCTACAACGACTAAGTAATGTTAACAAAAAACATGGAACTATTCGGAGTATCCCGGTTATACTGCCTGAGAAAACCCCCCATCAAGTCATCTAACCCGGTGGCGGCGGCTAGATCAAGCCAAAGCCAGTTAACCTCCTGACCAAACTTCTCAGGACTATATCTACCGAAAGCCCAACTCAGATAATTATCTATAACCTGAGCTTCAGCCTGCTTCTTCTTCATCGCATCAATCAGCGGACGCCTATCACTGGATTCACGAAGCTTCTCCTTGATCTCAGCCACATCAGCCTCCAAAGAAGTCAA
>CAYTVK010000203.1:0-4468 GCA_964441725.1 uncultured Candidatus Bathyarchaeia archaeon
ATATGGGAACCCTGCGAATACCACAACATCATAATGACCTTCTCCGTCAAAACCCTTCCACTCTGGGTCACTCAGATGTTTCCCAAGAACAAAAAGAGACATACTGTTCGCCTTTACACTTCTTTTTCTAAACTGACTTACCATATGAGCTGTAGCTACCACATTTAGCTTTGGGTTCTTCATCGCCCTAATCGCGGAATCAACGAAGTTACCGTCACGGGTCACCATGTTAACAGACTCAGACCCAACAACAAGCAGCGGTCTCTTGGCCTTGCTTATCATGTTAGCTGCTACATCGGCGTTTGGGAAAATGTTGGCGTGTTTTGGCCCAGCGATCTCGGCGATCTGACCGGTTCTGGATTTAGCAGACACTTAGCCTCTCCTCCTAACCATTCGATCTAGAAGTGTCGGGTCCGGTGAAGCTATGTGGTCTTCTTCCCAGCCTTTCTCCTCAAGTATCTTCATGATCTCGTCCTTCATAGTGAATGGAATATCTTGTGCTCTTCTCACAAATAGGTGTAGATCATCGGGCATCCCACCATAGTAGGTCTTGTATAGGTCGATGTAGTGGCTCAGTTTCACCGCCCTACCCTTGGTGGTATCATTGGGTCTCATAGCTAGTTTAGCAATCAGCACCATGGCCTCCTCTTTTGTCTCGGCGGCATAGAACAAGTGCTCAGGAACTGGTCCAACATAGACCTTCTCACCATCCCTTGCATTATAGACCTTCCAGTTGTCTTCATTATCCTTGTCTCCGAGAAGCATCCTTCTGTACTTTGAGCCATGTGGTCCCACCACTACCGGGATTCCAAGCCTCCAGCACCCCGCAGCGATAGCGGCTGCTTTCTGACTCATGGCACCCCAGGCTACACCAACTGCGCCTACGCGATTGTAGATGTAGTCTGCGATTTCCTCGTAGTTGCCTCTCAGTGGACGCTTCGCGAATATGTTAGCGATCTTTATCGCGGCTCCCGTGATGTGGCTGTTGGAGACACAGCTTCCCACATTCACTAAACCACCTGCATCAAAGTTACCAGGATACTTCTGGTATAGGTTCTGACCATCCTCGTCTTGGGACATGGCGATATTCATGGCTGAACAGCCAGAAGCTAAGACGATAAATCGTCTTTTCAGGAACTCCTCAGCTATCTCAGATACATCCCCGCTTCCAGCGGGATAGTTTGCGCAGCCAACCATAGCTACTACACCGGGTATTTCTCCGAATACAATGGGGCTTCCTACTTCCCTAATCTCGACGTCCTGTATTGCGCCTCTTCCTACTCTAATTTCGTAGGATTGGTTGGCCAGTTTGTCTTCACTTGCCTTTGTGATCATGGATATTATGGGGAGGTCCTCTGGACATGCTGCTTCACATCTTCCGCAACCAACACATAACTCATCCAGTTCCTCAAGAAGACTATAATCACCATCTTTCGCAGCAACCATGGCATCCATAATGGGCAGATTATTTGGGCAAGACCTTACGCATTCAAGACATGTTCTGCATGAGGCCGCTATCTCGGACAGCTCACCTATATCGAATTTCTTGTTATCTCCTCTACGTTTTCTAACTGCTATCGCTGTTTTTGCCGATATCTCCCCCACTTTTCTGGGATCAATAATCAATACACCAGGAGCTTTCCCAGTTACTAGATCGTTTACCACTTCATCCACTGGGTCATTGGTTCTATCGGCTAACCCTAGGCAGCTTTTCTCGCTTGCAGCTATCACCGGGACACCTATGGCTTTTGCCTGCACCATTACGTCTGTCCTTATGCATTGTTCATCTACAACGATCAGGTCAGGTATTCCGGCTTTTATGAATTTTAGTTGCCAAGATATGGGTCCAACAATTTTTGATCTTTTATTGTATCTACTCATATCATGTGCAGTACAACACAGTCCGCCTAACTCAACATCGTCAAAGAGATTATTCTCCATCAGATAATCGATGATGTCAACGCTCGGAAGTACGTTGTGACCTATACACATGATAACAGGTTTATCCTTGTCTATGGTACCATACCCAACTTCTGCCATTGGTGTATCGGGTTCCCCTTTAGGCAGTCCTAGGGTGGATACTTGCATTATGTCGGCTACTTCCATCGCTACATGATCTAACATTCCAGCATGGAATGCTTTGGATTCAAAGTCAATTGGATCACCTTCTTGGCCTGTATGCGCAGCCGCAACTAGCTGAACAAGCTGAGTCTCAACATAGTCAAGTGCCTCTTCGAGGTCACCGATGGTCTTGGGTTTGTAGCCACATACGAGGCGTATATGCGGAGCCTCAACGTTTGTGTTAAGTGCTATATCTAACTCGGTGTCTCTGCCATACTCCTCGAGAAGGTGATTTAGCATATGCCGTCCATGGGCTGTATGAGTGGATGCACCTATACAGCAAGCAAGCATAACGATTCTCGATTGCTGCCCAGCCTGTGTCAAGCCACATGCGCCAGTCTTGTCGCCAGTAAGATCACATTTACCGTAGGTACAAAGACAGCAAAGATCACAAAACGGCATATAGAACGGCTTGTAACGTTCTAAGAGAGTTCTATCCCAGTTTCTTAGGGTACTGACTTGGGGGAAGGGAGTTGGACCCATGGGTTCTTCCCATTCCTCGTCAACGAGTTTACCGATTTGGATTTGAAGCCCTTTGAATATTCCGATGGCAGATGAGAGTTCATCGATTTTTATGTTTAGGTCTTTCTTTGACAACTAATTCGTTGCCTCCTTTACACAGTTTATTGCATTGAGATTAATAATATATACGATAATTAACGTATGTATTATAATTTGGCTATTTTTCTTATACATTTAAGGTAAAAATAGCCGCATTAAAATATTATACAGTTGAAAAAGAAAAACATCAGTTAGCACTATTTTTTAGACAACAATATAAAAAAATAAGAAAAAAATTCTCAGATGAATAATAAAGTCATCTAAGCTTCGCTGTAATCTTGTTCGCGATTTCCTGAGCGATCATTGCGTCCTGTAGAGTTATATCTGGTTGTTTATTGTTCAGCAGGGACTCGATAAAGTGTGTATCACTCTGCCTGTGACCCCACACTCTAGTTCCTTTCACCTGCACATCTATCTCTTTTGTCTCTTTATCAGGACCATAGACAATTATCTTATCGACTCCAACACCATGTATAACATTGGTATTATCGCCATAGACCTCAAACCTAGTTGTGGCTCCAGCTGCGTTCACTGATGCACCGAAATGGAATGAAGCTACAATATCGTTCTTGAATTTCGCGATCCCCATCGTATTATATCCGAGGATGCCACCAAACTGCTTGAATTTTGGATAGCTCATCATCCAGTCAGCATCTACGTATTCAGAGTCCGCAACCCATCTCAGCAGGTCTATACCCCAAACGGATAGAGTCCAGTCAGGGTAGCCTCCTGCCTTGTCAAGGTTCCAAGCCCACCCTCCAGCAGGCCACTGGGCAGCCAGATCAGCTGCGGGGAGGAACTCTCGATAATGCATTGCGATCGGTTTACCGATTACACCTTCTTTGATCATTTCCCTGAGCTTCACATATATTGGTGCGAATCTGAAGTTTAGGTTAGGCATAACGGTTACACCTGCCTTTTTCGCGGCTTTATCCATTTCTTTTATTAGTTCGATCTTGGGCGCAACAGGCATCTCACAGAGTACGTGTTTGCCTTTTGCTATGGCTTTCATAGCCAAGTCATAGTGATATGGTGTCGGTACAGCTACTGCAACTGCGTCAACCTCGGGGTCTTCTATGGCTTCGTCAAAGTTTAGGTAGTATTTTACATCATTTTTCTCTGCTAATGGTTTGACTCTATCTTCAATCATGTCGCAGAGTGCTATTAGGTTTGAGCCCTCAATTTTCTTGAATGAGGGAGCGTGAGCTTGACCGCCTACGAAGCCGACGCCTACAACAAGCATTCCTATGCTTTTTGTCATAAAATCAACTCAATGTAGAAGTGCTTGAAATTATATATAATATTTGCACATAATTACTACAATACTAAATTAAGAAAACATAGTCTAACATTTCAAGCATATTTCAAACTGTTCTCAACACAAAGAAGGATTAAGGTCCCGCCCGCAGGAGTTGAACCTGCAACCCTCCGGTGTCTGCTCATGGCCTGACTGCCACTGCCCCACAGGGCGATGACTACAGCCGGATGCTCTGCCATTGAGCTAGGGCGGGCGGGACACCACAACTTCATATCAAACATTAATTTAAGCGATTTGGTCAACCAAAGCTACCCTTTTCCAAGGATTGTATGATAATTCCATATTTATACTAGCTTTTACTGCTCCGCAAATCATAACATAGGAATCCAAAATATAACTTTCAGGTGGGCTATGTGGCAGTAGAGGTTAAGAATATTGTAGTGAAAGATGTCATAACTGTGAAGAAAGATAGAACTGTGGTTTCTGAATAGAGTCTTATGACATATTTTAATCTCGATGCACTGTTCG
>CAYTVK010000204.1:0-458 GCA_964441725.1 uncultured Candidatus Bathyarchaeia archaeon
TTCAAGATGAGGAGTATATTCCAGATTCTTTATCGTTTTCGGAGAAAATAGGGTTCATATTAGGTAATAGAGGGTATAGTCTCGTCTTGCCATCGAGTGTTGACGTGATAACGAGGTTGAACTCTAAAGTAGTATCGATAAGCTGTTTGCCGGTTACAGGTGACATCATGTACTGCGAAACCGATGCCATGCCTGAAATCGATAGGGATTTCCTAACTAGAGTTCATCAAGCTGCCGTTAAACTGTTTATGAAAAAGTGGAGAAATAATCTAGCTCAAACTGTTGAAAGAATTAAAATCATACTGGGCTGGATGAGTCATCTGCAAGCCTATTCATCTATAAATGGATTAATTGTGTACTTGACGGGGTTAATCACAAATAACACAAGTTATCTCATGCTCTCATTAATTCTCATCATATTGACTGGATTTTTTACGGTGATTAAAAAACTACTTTAA
>CAYTVK010000204.1:468-4460 GCA_964441725.1 uncultured Candidatus Bathyarchaeia archaeon
CAAGGCTTCTAAAAAAAGGGGGAAAAGCTCTGTCTCTATATTAGCTGATTCATGTACGAGTTCAGAACATTCTTTGTCTTATCCGTCAACCGTAGGCGACATCCCCTGTGAACATAGAAATGCTCCAGTATA
Organism: uncultured Candidatus Bathyarchaeia archaeon; assembly: GCA_964441725.1. Taxonomy (GTDB): domain Archaea; phylum Thermoproteota; class Bathyarchaeia; order TCS64; family TCS64; genus RBG-16-57-9. The sequence goes on from CAYTVK010000204.1 coordinate 601, forward strand.
CCGGTCTTAACAAGCTTCTTTCTCTGAGGATCAGAAAAAAAATCCGAGGCTTTATATCCCTTGTCTATGTAAAGGAGTTCCTTCTGGTAGAATATCACGATGTTTCTGAAGCTCTGTTCTACCTCGTAGGACATATTAGGTCGCCTCTCTGGATATGTCATTGAATATCTCTAGGACTAGCTTCATCTGCTGTAGGTACTGATTGGTTGTGAGCAACTCGTATTTGGAGACCTCAGATATGCTCTTGGCTAGCATCTGAACTTTTTCCGTGGTGGACAAGGATTCCGGGATTTTCTTATTTATCAACATTTTTCTTCAAACTGGTTTCCCGGTTCTGAGGCTATATCCGGTCGCTGGAAGCAGGCAAAGAAACTGGAAATGATCCTAAATTGTTATAATCGATGATAATTTGCGGTACATGAAGTCTCTAATAATAGTAAACAGATACTAAATTCGGGGTCTGCGTTGTTTAATGATCAAAATAGGAGTTACTTGCAGCTTGAAAAGGAAATATTGGAGATAGGGGAGAAGAGCAGGAAAAGCTATAGGAATATCTGTTTTCACGATGTGGACCATTCTGAGGTTAAATCGGCGCTTGAGGATGTTCTCCAATACTGGAAAGACAACATACGACCTGCACTGATTTATTTTAGCTATGAAGCTGTTGGAGGAAAAGGTCATTCGCTCGACAACGTGGCATCGTTGTTCTCGATCTCAGGTGCAGGGATAGGGATTCATGATGACGTGATCGATCAGACGACGGAGAAGCATGGTAGGAACACGATTCATGGTAGTTTAGGGGGAGATAAAGCCATCACAATGGGGGATTTATTGATGGTAAAAGGGTTGTGCTGGATCCGTGAGGTGTTTAGGGAGTTTGATGCTGATCTTGTTTACCGGGTTCTTGAGGAGTATGAGAGTTTCTTCACTGAGATGTGTGTAGGAGAAATCATGGAGATAAACTGTAGGAGGAATCTGGATGTTGGTCTTGAGGATTATAATGCTATGCTGTGGAAATTGGGCGTGGACACTGAGGCTTGCTGTAAAATAGGTTCTATATTGGGGGGAGGAAGTGAGCAGGAAATTAACATGTTAGGTGATTATGGTCGGCATCTTGGATATCTTAACAGGCTTCATGATGAGCTCAGAGACACAGTGAACTGGGAGGGAAATCTTCTATCCAGATTATCTTTTGAGAGTGTTCCATTACCGGTTCTTTACAGTGTCAAGAATAATGCTTCGAGTTATAAAAGAGTCAAAGAGATGATGGAAAAAATAAACCTCTCCGCTGTTAGCCCTAGAGATATTTTTGTTATGTGCCACTTTGATAAGGCGTTTAGTTATGTCCAGGATTTGGCTGAGATAACGGCGAAGCAGGGGTTAGAAATTATCGATGAGTTATCAAACAGTGTAGTTAAAGAAAAACTAACGTTATTGTTGCTTAAACTGAGCTATGATATTAAAAAAATGGGAAAATGATTACCAGCGTATGCTGGGAGATGCTGACATTGTTGATGATTTAACGGAAGCTGTGAAATATGCGTTTAATTGGGCAGTTCTACACGTTAACGCGCAGTTCCATACAGCATTCCTTTTCCGCCCAGTTAAATTGGTCCAATCTTCTCCCATGAGTTCCTCAAGATATTCGAATGCTTCTTTCTTTTCTGAATTATCTAGGTAGTCAGTCATATCTGCTTCAGCCTTTGAATTCTCTGGAATCCATTCTCGGATCCATGTTTCTATAGAAAAGCAGTCGCTCCAATCATCTGGCTCTATCATTGCTACTAATCTCCACCTTTTAGTGCAAGTTTACATTATTCGTATTGATAATATAAATATTTGTTCAATCAAATATTATTTAATGTTTATTAAAGATATTCAGCTAAATAGAAGTCAATTTTTTTATATATTTCTATTATTTATCAGCATTTTTGTACCGATCTATTGTTACCACAAGGAGCTCATCGAAACAACCACGTTTTGGCTTTACAGAGACCTGCATAATGTGTATCTTAACAAATCTATTTTCATGTTGTTTTACGGAGTATCAATAGTCATCGGTGGATTTCTCAGCGATAAAATTAGGAGACAAAGTATACTGGTTTATTGGGCTTCTTCGGGGACGCTGATACTGATAGCGTTCGCGCTATATTGGAGCACTTCAACCATTTTTCTGTTCAGTGCGCTTATTGGAGCGTCCTTTGGATGTGGGCTTCCTTCTATTTTCGCATATTTTTCGGAGAATACCAAGATCCAGTTCAGAGGACGGGTCGCTGGGGTTCTGCAATTATCAATCTATATTGTCGTGCTATTAATACTATTAATCTCAAGAGGATACGACATATCCATCGAGAGCGCTATCCTAATCACCGTCATCATCAGAGCAGTTGGCTTCTTAATTTTTCCAGCGAACTCATTTGAAAAAGAGCCCAAAAAGAGCATGTCTTATCTCTCTATCTTGAAGAATAGAAAAATTCTTGTTTATCTAATTCCCTGGACAATCTTCAATATATGTAATGGACTGCTTTTTTTTATCGATCAAAAACTACCAAACACACCCGAATATCAACCGATTTACACCATTGGTTCCGTTATCTTCTTCATAGCTACATGCATCTTCGGGATCGTATCGGGGATAATTGCAGATCGTTCGGGCAGGAAGCTTTCCATGATAATAGGATTCATCTCGCTGGGAATTGCTTATGCTTTCGTCGGCGTTTCGTTATCTCCGGTCAACATACTGATGCTGTACATTTTCCAAGGGATCGCATGGGGGATCATCATAGTATGTTTTCAGTATGTTGTATTCGGTGACCTCGCAGGGAATATGGCGAGTGAGAAGTTGTACGCTTTAGGATTGGCTATTCCGCCATTAATCGAGATGATAGTTCTTCTCTTTGGCGCGAGTTTCAATATGCCGATTTCACCAACACTAATAGCTTCCACGATAAGCATCGTGATGTTCATCTCTGTCCTTCCATTGATCTATGCACCAGAAACCCTGCCTGATGATTTAATCAGAGACCGTCGATTCAAGGAATATTTGAAGAAGGTTCTGGAAATCGTCGAAGAATCCAACGAGTAATCGATGTTATGTGAAGCGTTCTCCGTATATCTGTTTCAATCGCTTGTAGGTGAGTACGCATTCCTGTGTGTCGAAGATGCACCCTCTGCCGTTGATGGTCTCGATTATTGGCTCGGAGCGGATGGGGGATGAGCATAAAGTGCATAGTGTCTCAGAGGAGCTAGCTGGAGTCCAGTAATGGTTGAAGAGGTCTCTAGCCCACTCAGAGTCAGCTGCCCCATCGTTGACAAAACCCGTGTAATCGAAGCTATTCTGTGATGGAAAAGAGATTGCGCTTCCCTGATCGGATATGAAGAGGTACACGTCTCGCCTTGTATGTTTCTTTACCTCCACCATCGGCGATCTCCCATTCCTTGTGACTAGATACTTCATATCGAATACGTTGCCTGCTTCAGACGCTTCCCCTGTCTCGATAATCCTGTACCGGACTCCTTGCTCAACTGAGCCACGCATAGAATCCAAAGCTAAGATGGGATACTGGTCTATGTACAGCCAGACGTACTCCCTTGATGCATTGATCTTCTCGGTGATGAAACGGAGGAACTCCATGAAGTTCGCCTCAAGACGGTATCCTTGAATCTCTGACAAGCGTTTCTGGAAACGTATTGGGATATTTACCGCGCTATGTTTGAGGAAATAATCCCGATTTTTTGTGATGAACTCTAGGTCTATGAGGCTGTTTAACAGATATTTCCCGAAGCTGGTGACGCTGTAATAGTTCTCAGCGTCCTTCTCGATAAGCTTGGTCTCAGTGAGGCGGGTTAGGTGTCTGCTC
>CAYTVK010000205.1:0-4456 GCA_964441725.1 uncultured Candidatus Bathyarchaeia archaeon
TAACCTCAGGTATTGTTTCTTCCTCTGTAAGCTCATCCCTGTATCTGTGAAGCACCCTATAGAGATTGAAATCCTCCTCAGTTGGTTCATCCTTCCGAGACCTTTTCTGTAATCGCTCATAGACTGCCTTCATCACTGGTTCAACTTCGCTCTCAGCGACTAAAATCTTCATACTAGGTTAGGGAAAACGATGTTTTATAAACCTTAGAAACCTTATATATGAATCTTTAGCTCTGATTCGTTACTATTCGGATTTATTCTCTATATTATCCGTTGTTAATAGAAAGCTATATCATCTGAACTCTTTGTTGAGAATGGCTGTTTTCCAATATATTCTCTATAGTCTATAGTTTGATATGTTATCTATAAGGAATAACCATAAGTTGTATAGACCATGTTCAGCCTTTTATTGAGGTGTAGCAGTCGGTGTTTGAGGCTATTATAACAAAGCTAGATGAACTATCATCCAGCCAGTTAGCGAAAACACTGACCTATCTGGGAGCCCTATTCTTTCTGGTACTCTTTATTCTTGTTCCACCTATCCTCGGAATCAGCCTCAAAATCAATCTAGTTGGACAGGTTTTCTCCGATCCTGTTCTTCTCTCCAGAGCAAAATCCGCTATCTTCTACTCATTCGCCATTGCCTTCAGCGTGGCAACCCTAGACTTGGTCCTCGCACTCCCCATGGCTTGGTACATAGCCAGAGGAGATTCTCGCTGGAAAGACGTAATGGATGCCCTTACCGACATACCCTTCGTCATACCAACGGTAGCGTTGGGCTTCTCAACGCTCCTGTTTTGGGGCAGCAGTGGCCCATTAACATTATTGGGAATAAGTGTCCAGCCAGGGCTCATTCTTGTCTTGTTCCTTCACTTCGCTTTCTCGTATCCGGTGATTGTCAAGGTTATGGTTGGAGAGTTGTTAGCGTATAATTCGATATTTGAGACAGCAGCAAAAACGCTGGGGGCTAGAAGCTTCACCATCGCTAGGACAGTTACATTACCCCTACTTAGACCGGGATTGGTGGCGGCTTTTCTACTGGCTTTTGCTCGTTCTTTATCTGAAACAGGTGCCACGTTGATGGTTGCAGGTGCCTTTGAGAATGGCCCTGTTTTCATTAAGAACGCGAAGGACGCTGGTCTTGAGGGACCTATGGTTCTCGTTAGCTTTGCCCTCATTATATTCAGCATAACTATATTCGCCCTCATCAGGTTCTTCGGAACCAGGATTAAACTACCAATTAACAGGGTCTTGCCAGGCTTCGAGACTAGGCTTAGTAGTAAAAGCACGATAAATCTGAGGAATGGAACGACGATGGCTGTATTCGCATTCTTTGTTATGCTTCCATCGATCTTCATAACTCTACCAACCATCGGGGCTATTACTGATGGTACGTTAAACGCTGCCATATCTGGGCAAGGGGTCTGGGGAGAGTACTGGCAGGCGATGACAAACTCATATCTGATTGGAATCCTAGCCACATTGATAAACATCATAACCGGGTTGCCTGTAGCGATTCTTGTGGCTCGTAGGAGGATGGGTAAACTTGGGACAACGTTACTGGATGCCGCAGTGAATATACCGATAGTTGTACCAAGTATCGCTTTGGGCGTCTCTCTCAGTTTCTTCTGGGGAAGCTTTGGTTTCTTGCCTGAGTTCTGGATTATTGTATTCGCTCACACAACCATAACCTACACCTACTTTGTCCAGGCGATGGCTGCCGCAATCGAGAAGAGATGGAGGAGACCGCCAGAACACTAGGAAGCAAACCTCTTACAGTGTTCAGGAGAATAATAGTACCATTAACGAAGTACAGTATATTCTCAGGAGCTATACTTACGTTCACAAGGAGTGTAGGTGAGACAGGTGCGACAACAGCTGTTTCTAATACAGTAAAAACGGCTCCAGTGCTACTCGTTTCATGGGTTAAACAGACTGTGCCAGCCACGACATCAGATATTGCACTTGGCATAGCGATCTTGGTTCTCACTTCCTTTGTCTCTCTACTGATTCTCAGACTGCTTATTTACAGGAGGCACGACTGATGCCATCAATCAGAATCAGTAACCTGACGAAGCTTTTTGGACATGTGAAAGCACTGGACGGTGTCTCCTTCGATGTCAGAGATGGTGAGTATCTGTGTGTATTGGGGTCCACAGGCAGCGGAAAGACTACTCTACTCAGGCTCATAGCTGGATTGATTGAGCCGACAGAAGGCGAAGTACTGTTTGGAGATATCAACGTCAACCGTATACCTCCTGAGAAAAGGAACGCCGTCTATGTACCTCAAACCTATGCACTGTTCCCCCACCTCACTGTCCTAGAAAACGTAGCCTATGGGCCCCTATCAAAAGAAGTACCCAGAGCAGAAGCACTTGAAACAGCCCACAGGGTCCTGAAGATGGTTAGACTGGATGCCCGGTCTAACTCATATCCTCATGAACTGAGCGGCGGAATGCAGCAACGCGTAGCACTTGCACGGGGATTGGCATCTGGGGCCGAGACTCTTCTCCTAGATGAGCCCCTTGGTGCACTGGATATACGACTGAGGCTTGAGCTGAGAACCGAACTGAAAAGGCTCGCCAAGGGCTCCGGTTTGACAGTTATCCACGTAACCCATGATCAGGAGGAAGCCATGGCAATAGGTGACAGGATAATGGTGCTAAGATACGGTAGACTCCAGCAGCACAGCACTCCTTTTCATATCTACAATAGACCGGAAAACATCTTCGTGGCTAACTTCGTTGGTAACTCAGACTTCTTCGAAGGAGTAGTAGACAAGAGAAACGGTTCAAGCAGCCAGATACGGCTTAGAGAGAACCTGCAAATTAATGTCTCTGATGTTAGCTTTGAGCCCGAGGAACACGTCGTAGTGGCTGTGCGGGAAGAACGACTAAAAATACGCACAGAGGCAATGGGCGATGAGGCTAACAGACTATCCGGTGAAGTCGAAGCCGTACACTTCCTCGGAGCATGGAGGCGATACACCATCAGGCTCGTTAATAGAGACATAATCGCCATAAGAGTACCCATAGGTTCCACACTAGACTCCGTAAACGTGGGAGAATGGGTGAGCGTCAGCTTCAACCCATCAATCACTCACGTCTACGAGGCTCCATCCCAAGAACTGAAAGACGAACTGGAGGTATACTAGATGCCCGAGATACGCGTTGACTCCATTGAGAAATCCTACGGTGATGTACATGCACTCAGAGGTGTCTCACTTCTTGTAAAACCCGGAGAATACCTCACCATCGTTGGTCCAAGTGGTTGCGGTAAAACCACCTTGATTAAATCCATAGCTGGAATAGTGAACCCAGATAAGGGTACCGTCTCCATCGATGGAGTTGACTCAACGCAACTACCCATAGAGGACAGAGGTATAGGATACGTCTTCCAAGAGATCGCCCTCTTCCCCCATATGAACGCCTATGATAATGTATCGTATGGGCTGATGATCAAAGGCTACGAGCCAAGAGAGAGACGTAATCCCGTTGAAGAGATGCTATACATGATGGGGTTGGATCAGTATGCCTCTCTTTTCCCATCTGAGCTAAGCGGTGGAGCAAAACAGAAGACAGCAATATCCCGTGCTCTAATTTCAGGCTCAACTCTGCTGCTTCTGGATGAGCCCCTTGGGGCTCTTGACCTCAAAATACGCACGGTGTTGAGATATGATATCAGGAAGCTAGTCAAAGACCTTGGGCTCACAGCCGTCCACGTAACCCACGATCAGGAGGAAGCTCTCTCAATCTCAGATCGAATAGTGGTGATGAAAGCTGGGCGTATCATTGAGGTCGGTGAACCAGAAGAAATGTATCTGAAACCAAAGGAGCTATTCACAGCTAAGTTCCTTGGAGAGGCAAACTTCTTAACAGGCATATGCAGGTCTCGGAAGGGAAATAACGTGAAGGTTGATGTGGAAGGTGTCTCATTGAATGCAATAATTGATGAAGGACTGGACCTTTCCATAGATGAACGCTGCGTATTGGCCATCAGACCCGAGTTCATTGAACTGAATACCGATCAAAACAATGAAAACACGCTTGAATGCACTGTGGAATCAGTCTCATACGTGGGAGACATGTATAGATATACACTCAGGACAGATAGCGGAGCAAGTCTCCTAGCAAAAGACGCTACATGGTTCAATAGAGGAGAGTTGGCTCAGGGAAACAGAATAAATGTGACGCTTCCGCACAACAGACTGTTAACCTACAAGTACCCTGAAGAGGGGCTTGAAAAAACATTAAGCTTAGAATGAGGAAATATTAACAATGTCAAATCTTGAGAGCTGGTTAAGGTCTAGAAGGAAAATACAGTCCATAATAATGATCAGGGACCACAGTCGATCAGTGGTCTCAGCCACTGAACAGTTGGAGCGCTGTCTAAACCATGCACTTGAAGGACACTACGATGCATTGGAGCGAAGCTTCTTCGCACTTGAACAAAAAGA
>CAYTVK010000206.1:0-4350 GCA_964441725.1 uncultured Candidatus Bathyarchaeia archaeon
GTGCTATCAGGTCGATCAAGGTATTTTCTAGGTTTTCCAGTTTGGCACACATTCCTGATAGCATTGGTCTACTCAACAGATAGACCATGGATAATTGGAGGAGTCACAATGTTTCTAGCACACTTGTTGACAGCGCTTGGTAGGCTTAAGAAACCCCACTCCCGAGAATACTATGAGTTTGCACGAAAATACGCTATGTGGGAGCTGCTGGAGCGCCTCCACGAGAGAAGACTGACATAGTTTATTTCGATTTCCTCATATCAAAATAAGCGTAGAGAAAGATTACCGCTACCAGTATAGAGAACATGAGGCTGAATCTGAAAAGATCGAAGTTACTGTTCTGCCCGAGTATCCTACACATGGGTAAGAATATGATAACCGCTAAGGCTGTTAACCATATTTCGGGTTTGAAAAGTTCAAGCATCTTCATACAGGGGGACATAGTGGAGAGGTCTTTAGGTTCTTATGGAGTACGTTTCTTGTTTACGGCTCTATTTCCAGCTCTCTAGCTCCTGCGACAACTTTTTTCTCCGGGTTCTGCTGGTGTTCAAGTACCATGTTAACCACGTGATGCTGTAGAAGGGTATGATATCCAAGCCGGGTATTAACTCCAATATGGTTATGGCTCCAATCAGGTTGAAATACATGATACAGAAGGCGATCCCAGCGAAGTCAAGAATGTCCCCATAGAGGGGTGCCCCCATGAATGGAATAAGATAATCAAGTAGATCCAAGGCTAAGCAAACTGCCAGTGTTGTGAGGTCTTCCCATGTGAAAATACTTGACCATGGTGTTTCTATGGTTCGGGTTTCCATGAATCCACCTACACATGACTTTGAGTTGGTAGTATAAAAAAGGAATAGTAATAATGAATCTAATATAATGTAGGACTAATAAGGGTTAGTCCCGAATACCCTCAAGGACGCTGATGGCGTTCCATATCCTTGTGCGACTGTACATAGGCATATTTGGGTCTTGACTGATGTCCTCTAAGACGCTTATGCTGTTGGCTGCCCTCGCTGCGATGCTCAGGCTGGGGTCATCGAGCATGTCAGCGGCGCTCTTAGCTGTCCGCCTGATGTTTCTCGGTGTAGTGTTATCATCGGCGATCATGTTTAGAACCTGTTTCGCCTGTGCAAGTTTTTTCTGATATTCATCTGCTTTGCTCATGTTCTCACCTAAATATGCGGGATTTATCTATAGGGTAATAGGTTTGGTTAAAAATCTTTGTGATTAAATCATTCCTTTGGCTTCGAGATACTCCGGTAACTCAGCCACAGACGAGATATAGTGCCTAGGAGGTTTCTCATCTTTCCAGCTCTTCAATCCACGTCTTCCCGTGGCTACCCCAATGAAAAGACAACCACTGTTGATGGCGCTATCACGATCAATTTGGTGATCTCCCACCATAGCTACCTCATCCACGGATAACCCCATGAGCTTGACAGTGTGATCGATGGCGCCTTTGTAGGGTTTTGGCTCAGGGGTCTCGTGTCTTCCAAGTATCAGGTCGAACTCATCGTATATTCCAAGTTTTTTCGCTACCTGTACAGCGTACTCGTGATGGCTTCTCGTGAGTATCGCCAGCTTGAGTCCTTTCTTTTTGAGTTTTTTTATGGCTTGGCTTGTTCCTTTGATCTCTTCCAGTGTGTCTATTGATTCGATTTCGCCTTGATTCATTATTTGTTCTATTTGTGATAGTAGGCTGTCGCATTCTTCTTTTGGTTTTGCTTGTTTCTGCCACTCGCTTTGCGCGTTTTCCATTATCTGGACAGTGGTTTGATCCGTGGGGCTCAGTGTGCCGCTGGGGTGACCGTACTCTTCGAGGAGAGATATCATATTGGTCTTCATTTTAACGAAGTCTATCTCTGTCTCGATGAGGGTGCTGTCGAGATCGAATATTATGCCTTTGAGCTTCAACTTGTCTGGGCTAGTGGGTTTCGGGGGGTTTAACGTTTTCCAGTAAGGTCTTATGTTGTTGTGTCTCTGGATGCTTGATGGTTTCCTGTAGTGGCTGTATTTGGGCTAGAGTAATTGACAAAGAGGTTAGGTTTTCTCTTGGGCAGGAGAACAAGGAGATAGTGAATACGCTGGAGCGCAGGGGGTTCAGCCTAGACGAGTTTTGTTACTGCGAGCGTCTTGGATACATTGAGTCTGTTATCATGATGCGTCAATGCGACGAGTATCAATCAGCCTAATCTACATCCACATCAAGGTAGAGGATAATTTTACCATCAAATATATCGAACTCCTTTACTGATATCTCCACCTCGATGTCAGTCCCCAGAATCTTCTGATCTATTAAAGCAGGAAACACAGGTACACTCGGCAGATTCTCTATGATCTCAGTTTCTATTCGCTTCTCAAGCCTCTTCTGAAGGTATCTTGGTAGATGGGATTCTAGGTTCAGCTCAAGGTCGATGGATTTTACTTGGGCTATGAAGCGGTTTTTCTCGTCACTTGTTATCTCTATTTCCGAGTGCTTGATCTCTGCTGAAACTTTTTCCTGATCGAAACTGAATAGGCGTCGGAGTGCCTTGTTTTTTCTCAGATAAACCTCGTCTTCCCAAGGAGTTAATCTATCCGGTATGAAGCCTGTTGTGTCAAGTTTGATGTCTGATTCAAGATCAATTATTATTGATCCCTTGATTGAGAGCTGATTCCGGGACCTTAAATCAATACGATTGTTTTCAAGGATAATGTTTGGCTTACCGAAGCCTATCTCTCCACTATACAGGAGCCACGCGTCAAGCACATTGAAGTTAAGCTCAAGGAACCCTAGAGTGAGGGTTCGCGTGATGGTTTCTAACCCTATTTCGGATATGAAATCAAGCAGGTTTCCTAACTTCTGGATCTTCTGTTTTCCACTGAATTCATGTTTTTTCGCGTAGGTGGTTCTTGGCCACCAAAAATCTATTGTCTGTGTTATTTCTGATTCCGGGATTGAGACTGCTGCACTGGTTTTTCTGGAGAAGTCTTGAATTCGTTTATTGTAGTTTTTTCTCTTTAGGCGTTCTAGGTTTATTTCCAGCGCGATTATTGATTCGTCCACCACCGAGATGCCTCTGAAGATGACCTGCATCTGGTTATCTGGTTCATTCGGTACCTCTGGTAGTGTTATATTGGGTATAATGTGGAGTAGCTGTATTTTTTCTAGGTTATTGAATAACCCCTTGCTGAGTTCATTTTTTACGGTGTTATTTATTACGTCGAGGACGATTTTTGGGATTTCAAAATTATCTGATAGGATAATATCCTCGATGTCTATTTTGTTTAGGTTTAGATCGAGTGTCTCTTTTTTTAGATCATACTCTGGTTTGGAATATATTTTGACATCTAGATTTGATTCAAGCAGTAAAGCGCTGAATGTTAAAGAGGAAGCAATGTTCAGATTTATCGATAGAATATCTTCTTTTATCGCGTCAACTGTTGGTGCGTCTAATAGTTTAAACTTGTACTCCAGAAAGTGATCTTTCTGGAATATATGTCTCAACCCCTCTATTGGTACTTTTCCCGTGATTTCTCCAAGTAATTGTTTCTTGGAGTAGAGTACTCTCAGTGTCTTGTTGATGAAATCCTCGTTCATTTCTAGGATTATTGTGTTTTCAGGTTGAGCCAAGTGTTTCACAAACAAATTGGCGTAAGAAGTTAAGAAGCTTAGTCAACCAGAGCTATTAGACGTATTTTCGATGTTTTTACGCACAGGACAAAGTAGTAAGCAATGGGAATGAACAATAGGATTGATTTAATTTATTGCTGTGAAAGAAAGTTTTTAATCAATTTTTCTGCAAGTTCTTTCATCTGTTCTTCATTTTCCTTGCATTCATCAAGAACCTGTTTTCTTGTTTTTCCAATGTCGTCTGGTTCATTAGGATAGGCGCTTGCCCAGCGTTCAGCGTATTCCAAGGTGATTTCAAGATGAAATATTATGCCCCAGATGTTTTCTTTATTGAATGCCTGAATCTTGCATGGTTCTCCAGTTACCAAGAGTTTTCCGCCATGTGGTATTGTGAACATTTCGCTATGCCAGTGGAATACAGGGAATTCAACAGGGAATCCCTGGAATAATGTGTCTTTAGCGCCCTCCTCTGTGAGGGATAAAGTGTATGAACCAATTTCCTTGCTAGGGCTCTTCAACACCTGTCCACCCAAGAGTCTTACCAGCATCTGACCACCACAGCATACACCGAGGCAGGGTTTACCTAAATCAATGATTTCTTTCAGATAGCTCAGTTCTTTTCGTAGAAATGCGTGTTTTTCTGCGTCATTGGCGCTTATTGGAGTTGGTCCTATTATAAAGTGAGTGAATTGGTCTACGGGGGGAAACTGTTCATCTATTGTCATTTTGTA
>CAYTVK010000207.1:0-4322 GCA_964441725.1 uncultured Candidatus Bathyarchaeia archaeon
CATCCAGTACATCATCCCCGCGGGACTTGAGAAAATAGTACCTATAAGCCTATCCGACGCGGCTACGAGAATGGGCGCCAACGTCATCGATAAAGCCATGGGGTGGCCATGCGGAATGATGGTGGTACAGGGTCAGGTAATAACCGAGATGGAGGCATTCAAGTTCCTATTCGGAGTAGACGCCATACCCGTAGCAGGAGGAGGCATAGACGGAGGAGAAGGATGCAAAGTATACCTGCTTGAAGGAGACAGCGAAAACGTCGAGGCCGCCTATGAACTGGTACAATCCATCAAGGGTGAGCCTACTCTAAAGACCAAGCTATCGAAGAAACCAGAGAACTTAGCATAACCACTCGATTGTCTTTGTCCCATGGAAGAACCCAAAGTCCTCCAGGTTCTTCTCAAACTTATCTCTATAATCTTCTGTTTCCTCGAAACCCGGTTCTAGCCAGTAGCCTCGAATCAGCAGCTTGTTTTCTTTGCGATCCATCTTGGGTTCCACGCGTGCCACTAATCTGTCACCATAGAGCACAGGAAGATGATAATAACCATAAACACGCTCCGCAACTGGCACATATATCTCCAGTCTAGACTCAAAGCCGAAGAGACTCTTGATCCTCTTTCTATTCCACATAAAGTTATCAAAGTAGCAGAAAAGCTGCACATCATCAAAATCAAAGTCATCATCAGCTTCCTCAAGCCGAGTGGCGTCATCAGAAAGACAATAATACTGTGATGACTCTCCATCGATCTTAATATTTGATACGTTTTCCTGTCTCTTGACCAAGTCCTCTACTTGACTCGCTGTTCTGTCCAGTTTAACAACCCAATACTGGTAGTATTCACGTGCCTCCCTTGGCTGTACTGCCCCAAGGCTTTTCATGGTCTTCTCTACGAAAAACCAAACCCGCTCATCATCTGTCGGAGGCTCCATATCCACCCAAGATGGGAGAACATTCTCACTGAGATCATAATATCTCTGAAAGTTTTCCCTACGAGAAATAGCCAAAACGCCTGCCCCGAAGAGATAATCCATGGCAACCTTCTCATCCTTACGGTTCCACCAGCCACCTTTCTGCTTCTTCTCCGAGTCGAAGTCCTTTGAGGCAAGAGGACCCTCATCTCTTATACGTTGGATAACATTGTCTATGAGTTCTCTGCCTTTTCCCGTTCTCTTTTTTAGCCTATTTATCAACTCCTTTTCCCTGATATCCATCGAGTGAAGATAATACCTGTAATCCTTCAAAGGAACATAGCAAGCGGCATGTGCCCAGTACTCGAAAAGCCTCTTGTCATCATAGGCGAGGGCATCTAACAATTTTTTATCATAGAAGCCAAGTCTGCTCCATAGCGTCAGATAGTGGGCGCGTTCAACGACATTAATTGTATCAATCTGGAGACACCCAAGGTCATCCACCATAGAGTAGACCCTCTCCTTATCTATCGATCCCACTGGTCTGCATATTTTTTGCTTCTCAATCATTAATCTTCTTACTGACTCTTTTGATACCAAGCAGTATGTCTCCGGAGAATAAAACTAGGATTTCCTGTTAAATAAAATACTATATTCGATCCCTTTATTGACTATGATGTATGAAACATCTATATGAGTACAGAAATCAATCATCTATTCATTGCCCTCGAACAGTTAAGAAAAATGATCGAAGACTCTATCAGTAAAGCCGATGAAGCTGCAGATTACGCTGATGAGATCGGCGGAGAGTTTGAGCAAGAACTCAGCTCTGATCTGGACACTCTCCAAGTAACTCTCCAGGAAATCTTAGATGAACTCGGAGCCTCAATCGATGAAGGAAAAACCTTGTGGGATGATGAGGTGTCCCTCGAAACTAGTCTAAGAGATGGACTCGATGACGAGGAGAACTATAAAATAGACTCGGAACATATACAGGACGAGCTAGAGCAAGAAAAGGCTGAGGAAGAAGAGGACCGTAAATAGCCTATCTCTTTAAATGAGCCCCCTGTGTGAAGGTATTTTATGTTAAGGAAACCCGCCTGGGAGATAGCCAGAGAAATACACGTCAAAGCCGAGGAGGAGATTAACCCAGATTACGGGTGTCCCCCAGAGGAACGGCCTATAGATCAGTATATTCAGTTCGGTATGCTGGTTATCGATAAGACCCCAGGGCCAACGAGCCACGAGGTCGCTGCATGGATAAAGAAACTGATTGGCTTAGACAAAGTTGGACACGGAGGCACATTGGACCCTAAGGTAACGGGTGTTCTGCCTGTAACGCTTCAAGATAGCACAAAGATAGTTCAAGCGTTGTTGGACTCCGGAAAGGAGTACGTTTGTGTTATGCGCACCCATGAGGAGGCATCCGAGGATGAGATTCGAAAGACGCTCAATGAATTCACCGGAGAGATATATCAGCGACCTCCTCTCAGGAGCAATGTGTCCCGTAGATTGAGAACACGCTATATTTACGGGATTGACTTCCTCGAAGGTGATGGTAAAAACTGGCTATTCAAGGTCCAGTGTCAGAGTGGTACATATATTCGTAAACTATGCTACGATGTCGGAGAAGTCATGGGCTGTGGCGCCCATATGCAGGAACTCCGAAGGACTCGAAGTGGGCCTTTCACGGAGGCAGACTTGTTCACGTTGTATGATCTTAGTGAGGCCATTGATTTCAAAGAGGAGGGTAACGATGAACCGCTTAGGAAGATTGTTCGTCCTTTTGAGGACGCGGCTCAACTGTTATCGAAGATTTGGATTAGAGACTCTGCGGTTGAGGCTATATGTAATGGGGCTCAGCTTGCTGTTCCAGGTATTCTCCGTTACGAGTCGGGTATTCAGCCTAATGATCTTATCTTGATTATGACTCAGAAGAATGAGGCTGTTGCATTGATGAGAGCCGATATGAGCAGTGGTAAGATCCAGGCCGAGGATCACGGTATCGCTGCAACCATTGAGCGAGTATTAATGCCCAGCGGGATTTATCCCAAGACTTGGTAACTGCGAAGAGTTTATGCCATATACTTCTCTCTTCTTATCCATATGACGAGTAATCACTATTTTTCCTCTAAACCCACTTCAAGCGATGAAAGGGGAAAGATCGAAACAGTGTTACGGGGGCGAAGATATGATTTTATTACTTCTCATGGAGTATTCAGCGCGAAGCGCGTTGATAACGGCACAAGGGTTCTTGTAGATAACATGAAGATACCCGAGCATGGTAGTTTTCTAGACCTTGGCTGCGGTATCGGCGTTATTGGGATAGTGGCCGCCACAGAGTCTCCTGAGCTTAATGTATTTATGAGTGATGTGAACCCGAGGGCAGTGCAGCTAACCCGGTTGAATGTTCAGCAAAATAGGCTAACGAACTGCAAGGTTTACGAGGGAAGTCTCTACGAGCCATTTAATGAAATAGAGTTTGACTGTATATCATCCAATCCCCCTGTATCAGCTGGTATGCATAAGGTAGTTTACCCCATGGTTTCAGGCGCGTATGACCATCTACTACATGGTGGTAGGCTTCAGATGGTGATTCAGAGTAATAAGGGTGGAAAGATGCTTGCAGGGTACTTCGATACGGTGTTCGGAGGCCATGAGGTTTTGGCTATCAAGAGCGGGTACAGGGTCTTGAGCTCTGTTAAAGAATAATACCTTATTTCTTGTGAAAGGCTTTAAGTAGCTGTTCTGCGTGCCCCTTCAAGATTTAGGCTATGTTGATGAACTCACTACGAGAGACTGATCCAGAGATCTATAAGGCTATCTTGAATGAGGTAAACAGGATCGAGCATGGCGTAGAGTTGATTCCATCTGAGAACTTTGTGTCTCGTGCTGTTATGCAGGCGATGAGTAGCGTATTCACAAACAAGTATAGTGAAGGATATCCTGGCCACAGGTACTATGGTGGACAGGAAAACGTTGACGACATTGAGTTGTTGGCGATAAACAGAGCCAAGGAGCTTTTCGGGGTCGAGCATGTGAATGTTCAGCCTTACAGCGGTAGTCCAGCGAATCACGCTGTGTTCATGGCGTTGCTCAAGTTCATGGGCTTGGACCTGAGCTGTGGGGGTCATTTAACGCATGGTAGCCCTGTGAATTTCAGTGGGATGCAGTATAGGCTTGTTCCCTACTTTGTTGATCCAGAGACGGAGTGTCTGGACATGGACGCTATCAGACGTATCGCTGAGAAGGAGCACCCCAGGATGATTATTAGTAGCTTGACGGCTTATCCGAGGGAGCTTCCCTTTGAAGAGTTCTGTGAGATCGCGAAGGATGTTGATGCTTATAGTATGGCTGATATCAGTCACATCGCTGGACTCATAGTGGGTGGTGTTCACCCTAGCCCATG
>CAYTVK010000208.1:0-4124 GCA_964441725.1 uncultured Candidatus Bathyarchaeia archaeon
GGCGGCTACGCGTCTGTAGAACTCGTGCTGGATGCACTCCAGTACTCCCATGGCCTTGTTGATGTGGTAATATCTGAGGGGATAGACTTCCTTGATGATTCTCGTGACTACGTAATTTAGGTGTCCGTCTACGCTCTCTGGTGGCTTCTCTTTGAGTAGCGTGATTAATTCGGCTAATACTTTGTCGTATTGGGGTCTTTCTTTTTGGGTTATGTATGGCATGGTATTTCTTATGGGGTTGAATGTATAGGGTTTACTCTAGTTGTAATTCATGGTGTTTGAGTTCTGTACCTTCTTGATTGTACCAGAAAGCACCTTTGAACTTCTTATCCGCTAGAAGTGGCGGCAACCAGTATTGGTCGTCATGCCACATCTGATTGTACGGTATTTCCCCTACCTAAACCATCGAAGTATGCCTTCCTCGCTGGCTCTGAGTTCTCCAGTGTATTCTGTGACCTTGAAGATGTAGGTAGTCCAGTCTGGTTTGGTTTTCTCGCCAAAATAGAAGTCGATGAACCCGAGAAGCTTCGGGTCCAGTATCGTGAGCCCTGTTTCTTCTTGTACCTCGCGTATGACTCCATCAAGTGGAGTCTCATCTTGTATGAATTTTCCTCCGGGACCATTCCATTTTCCCTCCCCGAACTTTCCTGCACTTTTAAGCTGCAGTAGTAGTTTGTCTTTGTGGATTATCTCGCAGATGGTTGCCCGCATATTGGATTCAAGGATATTTGATGTCTCACAGGTATAACAAAGTGCGGTTGAAGCCCTCTTTGATTGATAATTATTAAACACTCAAGATGCACTCTATGTCCATGTCAAAATTAATCATCACAGCAGCCATAACTGGCGGAGAACCGGTTCACAGGGGAATGACTCCCTATGTCCCGACTACTGTTGAGGAGATCACGGATGAGGCGGTTAAGTGCTGGGAAGCAGGTGCCAGCATCGTGCATCTCCACGCGAAGGAGCCGAACACGGGTAAGCCACACCCTGACCCGAATCCAGTATTGAAGGCGTATGTTGAGCAGATACAGAAGAAGACCAATCTAATCTGTAATGTAACCACAGGGGGTGGGAGACGAGCCAGCGACGAGGCGCTGGATAAGATGATCGAGGAGCGCTGTAAGCTTGGTCAGGAGATGATGTCCATGAACGTTGGCACCGTCAACCTATGGACTCCTCCCTATGAGGGGGTCTTCATGAATGATGTGCCGAGGATCAAGCGCTGGGCTGGTTACATGAAGGATCATGGCATAAAGCCCGAGCTTGAGGTCTACGATACCGGCATGATTAACACAGCTAAGATGCTTAGCTCCGAGGATGTATTCGTTCAGCCCCTTCACATCCAGTTCGTCATGGTGGGACAGACAGGGTTCTCACCCAAGCCCAAGACGCTGGTTTACTGTGTTGAGGAACTTAATCCATCATGGACTTGGAGCGTATGCAGTCTCGGTAGAACCGAGTTACCCATGTGTGCCTTAGCCATGTCCATGGGTGGGCACACTCGTGTAGGCATGGAGGATAACATATACCTCAAACGAGGCGAGTTGCTTAGGAGCAATGCGCAGCTGGTTGAGCGTATCGTTGCTCTGGCTGATGCCTTGAATATCGAGGTTGCTACCCCGGACGAGGCTAGAAAGATACTAAACCTCTAACCTTCTCTATTTGGCTTATTTCCTGTAGGCGACATATATGTCGGCTTCAAGCATGGTGTCCCCGTCGAAGAAGTGATGCGTGAAATAGACGTTTCCCTCACTGTCTAATGTTGACTCCCCAGCTAATGGGAAGAACATTCTCTCCGGCTCTCTCCATTCACCATCTACAAGTTTAGTACGCCATAACCCATAATCTCTTGAAAACCAAAGTTCGGTCTCATCTGGAGATAAACTGGGCCAGCCATCATAGCTCTCACTGTTCACTACCTCTAGGTTTACCGGCTCTCCCCATCCATCTTCACCCCACTTGGAGACCCAGATATCGTATTGGCCTTTTCCTCCTTCCCTGCTGCTATGAAAATAGAGGGTCTTCATGTCATGTGAGAAGTGTAGCTCCCCCACATCATACTCAGCGGTCTTCATCCAATCATCGACACATGTCCAGTTACCCCACTCTCCATCGATAAGATCAGCCCGGAACCAGTGGAGCCCAGTATAGCCTTCTCTCGCAGTGCAGAAATACATCACATCATCGATTATGATTTCACAGCCATCCATAGCTAGTTTACCCGGGTCCTGAAGCAGTACCCTCTCAGCAGGTCCCCATGTTCCATTCTCCAGATGCGAGACATAGATACCAGTTACCCCATCTAGTAGCTGTTTCTCAACGGGGACCCTCACATCTGGTGTGAAGAAAAAGTAGATTGTCTTGCCATCAGGCAGTATAAACGAGGAATCCTCACCACCAAGAGTATTAACCAGCCCCGGGGCAGGCACAGGGTCATAGTACTCATCTGAGTAAGATTTCGGTGGGTTTAGATCCATTTCTGGTGTAATCTTGACAACATCATCTGGTAGCTTGCTCTCTCTAGAAGGCAGTTCTATTGGCTCCTCTGGTGTTTCTTCGGGTTGACTAGGCTCCTCTGGTTGTGGAATTGTCTCGGATGAACCCTGCTCCTCATTTGAGGAATTCTCTGTGGACTCAGTCTCATCATCAGTATCTGTATTTAGAACCGAGTTGCCTATTGCCGCTACTCCAATCAATACAAGTACAGCTAAGGCGACGAGGGCAAGCTTTTTCATGGATAAAACCGAGCGAATGCTCTGATAAGTTTTAGGGAATATAACTGTAAAACTCGAATAATCAATTAGATTGCGAGTGTATGTTTACTTTTCTTCTCGATGATCCTGGATCCAGTTTTTTTAACTGGATTATTTGACTTCACCAACCTTATATAATTGGCACCAATTTCTTTATTTTCTGAGAAATCCCTTTTTCCAATGTTTCTTCCTTTATACCAACAAGTCTCATGCTCGGTTTCCAGAGCTTCATATTTCTCCTCCTCTCCACCAAATCTCCGTTTCTCCAAGAGGCACCCCCCACCCAAGCCGTTGAGTTGTACAGTAAATCTATGTACATAGAGGCTGTGATATGCAGGTAACAGCGCCAGTTCTCGGTGAACGGGCAGCCACCATCTGGGTATGCACTTTTAGTGTGGGAGAAACGGTGGTTACGTGAACATAAACTGGAATTATTACCTGACCAGTGGAAGAACCCTGTCTATTATGGAGCGAAAAACAAGCCCGAATACTTGGACCAGATCCAAACTTTGAGTTAATCGGAAGAGACGAGTTAGGAAGAATTAGACAGATATGGAGAACCGAAGAAAGCGACTGGGAGGATTCCTTACCTGCGATTTACAAAAAAATCTATGACGATGTATATTGGACAGCTGATGACAATAATCCATTCAACAGATACGATAAACAACTATTATCTAGTTTAGCAGAAAAATACGAAGTACCTGTGAGACTGACACCGAAGCTGATAGATCTTGAGCTCCAGACACAAGGTATGTCAATAAGACACTCGATATACAAACGAATTGATAATATTTTCAACGAAGAATGGAGAACGTTAGCAGAGATAAAAGAAGAACTAAGCATCTCAGAGTGATTCAATGATACTTCAGAACGTGATAGTAGAAAATTTCGGAGTTTTCCGGGGGACACATGAATTTAATCTTCAACCAGATCTTAAAAACAATAAACCTATAATACTATTTGGTGGTCTAAACGGCTCAGGAAAAACCACATTATTTGAAGGAATCAAACTTTGCCTATACGGTCAATCAAACTTCCAAGAATTCAAGACCAAAAAAGCCTATCACTCATATCTCCTAAAAAAAATACAACCCCTGAAACCGGAAAAAGGAAAACGATACTTTGGCGCAATTGAACTCAATATCGAGTTCAACGATTTCGGGGTAAAGGATACTTACTCTATCAGTAGAAACTGGAAAGTAGACAAAGATAATGTAGAGGAAACCTTCCGAGTACTGCTAAATTGAAAATAAATATCAAGATTTAGCGAGTATTCGAACAAAATTAGAAAAAACCAAAGCCATAATCGAGAAACAAGAAAATGAACTAGGTCGACAAGGAGCAGGTTATGCAAAACGAAGACTC
>CAYTVK010000209.1:0-4106 GCA_964441725.1 uncultured Candidatus Bathyarchaeia archaeon
GATGTTGATGAGGTTGCTTACGAGGTCTGTGCTCTGGGTCTCAGCCATGTTAAGGTTTCTCAGGTTTGCATATATCTTCACCATTCCCTGTTTACCCAGCGTGATGTTTTCGTTATACCCCCGCGGAATGTAGACGAGGGCAGAGCTGTCAGTAGAGGTGAAGAGGGTTAATGCTTGCTCCAGATTATTTGCCTCAATCGGCACCACAGTATTATTGTTGTAAAGATAGTTCAACAACGCGTCGGTGACAAAGCCATTATCATCGGTCCATACGGAAAAGCTCGCGCTTCTGACTGCTCGCTGCACTGATTGCTGGCTTATCTGGATGGCGCTGCCCATTACTGGGAAGATAATAACTGGCATCAAGATTACTCCTATGAGTATCTTGGGGTCACGTACAAGCTCCTTGACTTCTTTCATCATGAGAGCCCAGAGGTTATTCATGTTGAGTCACCTCCATGAAAACCTCCTCAAGGTTTTGTTTTCTATACTCTCGCTTCAAGTCATCTGGAGTGCCTTGAGCCACTACGATTCCTTGATTGATCAACGCGACCCTGTTGCAGAGGTACTCCACCTCAAGCATGTTGTGGCTGCTGAGTAGCACGGATACGCCTTCCTGATCGGCGTATTTCTTGATCATTTTTCTGACGTTGATGCTCTGGATTACGTCGAGTCCGCTGGTGGGTTCATCAAGTATGGCTAATTTGGGTTTCATCATCAATGTGCGGGCGATGAGCAGGCGCCTCAGCATACCCTTGCTATATGTCTTAACCCTGTCATTTAATCGTTCACCCAGATCGGAGATTATCTTTCCCTGATCAACAATAGCATCAGTCTCAGACTTCGTCTTGGCGTAAAAACCAGCCATAAACTCAAGAAACTCCATGCCATTCAACTGCTGATAGGCTCCAGCCTCCTCGGGGAGATAGCTAAGTATCTCACGCACCTTATTTGGTTGTTTGGCTACATCATAGCCAAATATCTTGGCTGAGCCAGAGGTAGCGCTGATTAATGTGCTCAGAATCCTCAGTGCGGTGGTTTTCCCGGCACCATTGTGTCCTATGAGTCCGAATATCTCGTTCTCCATGACGTTAAAGCTCGCTCCCCTGAGAGCCTCTGTTTTTCCGAATGTTTTGGTTAAGTTCTCGGCCTGTATCGCGTACTCCATAGCCACACCTGTGATGTTCATCGAAACGTGGACTACCTTAAAAATACTTCAATCCATTTTGACCCTTGATTATTTATACTAAAAAGCCCATTGATGGGCGATACATCTCATGAGCGTAGATTTGGTGGTAAAGAACGCGAAGCTAGTTTCTCCGAGGGGAATAACAGAGGCAGGAGTAGCTGTTAAGGATGGAAAAATAGTCGCAGTGGCTAGAGACATCCATCTGCCTGATGCGGATGAGGTGATTGATGCTGGTGGAAAACACGTGTTACCGGGATTACTGGATGGTCACGCTCATACGTTTCTTCCCCCAGAGACACCCGCAACAGGTATGAAGGCAGCCGCAAAGGGTGGAGTCACCACGATGCTTGAGATGCCGGGAACACAGTTCGGGTGCTTCACAGCGGAAGAGTTCAAACTCAAGAGAGAGACCATGGAGAAGAGCAGCTATGTTGACTTCTGTATTCACGGCGGCTGCGCCAGTGGTTTTCCGGGTGAGTTGACAAAGATGCATCGGCTGGGTTCAACTGGCTCCAAGTTCTTCATCAGTAGCGCTGGACCAAAGTGGCCTCAGACCTTTGATGGGGAGGTGATTGAGAGATTCAAAGAGATCGCAGGCTTCGGGGGGCTGGCTCTGATCCACGCAGAGAATGACTCTATTCTTAGAGATAACCAGAAAAGGTTGAGAGGGGAAGGCAGAAAGGATTATGCTACTCACTTGGAGATGCGCCCAAGAATATCAGAGGTAGAGGCAGGGAAACGCATCATAGACTATCTTGAGATGACCCGTTGCAGGGGAATGATTGTTCACACATCTGTCCCGGAGACGGTCTGGTACAGTGCTCAAGCCAAGATGAGGGGCGCAGAAACCTATGTAGAGACATGTACACAGTACCTGTATCTTACAGAGGATGATGTAAAGAAGAATGGGCCTTGGAACAAGTTCGCGCCACCTCCACGCGCAAAGGTTGATAGAGCCGAAATAAGGAGACTTCTCCAGCTGGGATGGATCGACACCGTGGCAACAGATCACGCCCCCTACGGTAAGGAGCGAAAAGAGGCAGGGTTAACAGATATGCTTGAGGCGCCTAACGGTATGCCGGGATTGGAGACATATCTACCCATGCTTTTGAACGGAGTGTCAGAGAACTGGTTAACATTGGAGAGATTATCAGCGGTCTCAGCCGAGCGCCCAGCCCAGATCTATGGAATATATCCGAGAAAAGGAGCCATTACATCGGGAAGCGACGCCGACATGGTTATCGTGGATATGAGTATGGAGAAGCGGATCAGTAACGACGATCAGATAACGGCCTGTGGCTGGACGCCTTATGATGGGGTGAAGGTGAAAGGGTGGCCCACCATGAGCATCATCAGGGGCAGAGTAGTCATGGAGAATGATGCGGTGCATACAAGGCAGGGATCGGGGTTGTTTATTCCTCGGCTCGACGCCTAGATTTCTTTCCCGGTTTTCTCTTTAACTCTGTACCACAGATTGGGCATATGTTATCGGGTTGAGGTTTATCATATTGTCTCCTGCATCCGGGACAGTAGTGTATCCACGTAAATCTACGCTTGATACCCCTTGTATTCATACCGGTATATTTGAGCTCCAGTTCATCAGCTAGGTTCTGGACACTGTAATCATCTGAGACCAGTGTCACCTGATTTCCTTCTCTGGATAACTGATAGGTTAATGCAAGTACGCTCAGGTCCGTCTCGGAGAGAGCCCGTGCCTCGCCCATGCTCTTTGCTTTAGCTAGAACATGTTGCAGCATGGGTTCATCAGGCATATTGATGATGAGTTTACCTGTCTGGGTCCAGTTTGATGCCCGTATTTTAGCCATCTCATCTCTGATTTCATCGAGCACAAGGGGTGAGGTGTACAGCTTCGTCTCATCGTTGCTTGAGCCAAAGCCTTGAATGAAGGCGCTTGTATCCAGTACCAGTATCCTCAAATTTCTCAACTTGTCTGAAGATGCATCAATCTCTTCTGTATCCTCGAATAGAATGGCTTGAACCTGATGAACCGTGTCCTATTGGTACTGACAGTAGCCTCGATGACAGACTGGGGCTTGAGAGCGATGTAGTTTCTGCCATCAATGATCACCATGGCGTCGGCCCTAGGCTTTAACAGCTCTATCTTAATAATCGAAGAAGAAGGCACCACGATACTCCTGAAGTAACTGTAAGGACATACCACTGTTATAGTCAATGCGTTCATATCGGGAGAGATAATGGAGCCGCCAGCCGACATATTATACGCTGTAGACCCGGTTGGGCTGCTGATGATCACGCCATCTGCCTGAATATCAGTGATGACCTCCCCGTCTACGCTGAGACGAGTTAATATCATCTTGCTGGGGAGACGACTCGCTATTAGAACCTCATTAAGAGCATCAGGGAAAACATCTTTCACACCGTGACACCAGCTCTTGACTTTGAGGCCCTCATCCATGAAATACTCCCCGTTGATAACCCTCTGGATGGCTTCCTCGATTCCATCTGGGGGGACCTCGCTGAGAAAACCCCTTCTACCCATATTTACCCCGAAGATGGGTGTGTCAGAGGTCTTCATCTCCATGGCTGCCTTGAGGATAGTGCCATCACCGCCCACGGTGATAACGAAGTCACCATCAAGGTCCTGCAGGTTAACGTTATGATCCTTTAACTCCAGGGCTAGAGCCGTGTCGGTCTCAACATCCACATGGACTCCCTGACTCATGAGATAGTCAATAATTCTCTGGGTAAGCTCAAGTGGCTCTTTGACATCGGTGCGTGAGATGACGGCGGCTCTCATTTCATCTTCTGAGTGACTGCATAGGATTTAAATTCTAACCTCTTTAAGCCGGGTGACCGTATTTTCCTATGAGGGGAACATAGACCACGCTCATGAGGCTCCGTCTGCTTAGTTGTCCACCTATTTTCGTAACCAGCA
>CAYTVK010000210.1:0-4074 GCA_964441725.1 uncultured Candidatus Bathyarchaeia archaeon
CGCGGGTTTCATATCCAACATCAAGGGACTCGGCGTCATAGTAGCCATATTCTTCATCGCAGTCCTCATCTACCGCCTTGGCTTAACAGCTATCAACCCATTCTTCAGCCTATACCTCAGCGAGGAGCTTGGAATAGACATGACGGGTATGGGTTACTTCTTCGCAGTCCGAGCATTAGTGACCTTAATCTGCGCACCCATTGCAGGGACCTTGGCTGACAAATATGGTAGGAAACCCGTATTCATCGGCGGTCTCGCATTACTGATTTGCACCTTGTTAGGTTACTATTATGCATCAACCTTTGAAGCCATATTGATAATACGGGTATTGCAGTCATTAAGCAACGCCATACTCCAGCCATCTTCAAGAGCATACATAGCGGACCTCTTGAGTGAGGAAAACCGCGGATTCGGACTGGGCTTCTACACTACGTTAATGAGTGAGGGCAGCACCATGGGCGCGATATTCGGGGGATGGATAGCAGCCATGTACAACTTCGGAGCACTGTTTCTCGTAGGAGCAGCGTCCTCGTTGGTCTCATTAATCATAGTGCTCTTCAAGGTACCTGAGCCCAAGAAGGAAACACAGCCGGTTATATCGGATTAATCCATAGCTTTATCCTCACTCCGCTCTAGTTCATAGTATGGTTAAATGGAACTATGTTGAGGATGTCAAGAAGGAGAAAGCAGAGCCATTAATCAATGACCTGAATAAGAAATTCCCTGACAGGGTCTACGGGATCGGCATAGGCAGATCCAATAACCCAGGGATGGTGGGCATATACTCCCGAGAAAAGGAGCAAGAATAGCCAAAACTGCTTCAAATATTTGTTTTTAAAGAGTGAGGGGTGCTCGAATGTTTTCGCGTGGAGAGGTGGTGTTCATCTGAGCCACAGCCCAGTTGATACCTGAAGCCCATTCTCTTTGCTCAGCGATCCAAGACTCTATGCTTCGTAGGCGCTTGTCTCGCATCCATTCGAGCAAATATGATGCAGAGGTGGGGTGGATAAAACTATGGCTGTATGTTTATTGTACACACTTATCTGCGTCAATTGATCTGATTTCTTTAACTGAGCCGTTTTATATGAGCCCGATGTGGTCGTTTGAGCAGGATGGATGTATCTTGTTACCGTGTGTTAAAGATAATTAGAGAACGAGAGCCCATGAATTAATTGTAATTTATAAATCGTTTTGAGTATCGGTTTTCAACTATTATCTGAGCATGTTTAGAAATATATGATTCCTGAAAATAGGTCAAGAATCTTAATATCCATCGCTTTTCATTAGTTTCAATGTAATAACAGTGGTTGCGGTAAAAGAGGAAGAGCATAAAAAACCTAAGAAACCCAGAAAATATATTGAAAAAATAATCCGTAAAAAGTTTTCATACAAGAAGAAGAAATTTCTCAGAATTAATAGATGAATATTTGAACAATTTTATGTAGTTTCTTAGTTTGGTGTATTATTTTGGATTTATTACGGATGTTGGGCCATATTTTGTTGCCTATTGGATTGGTGCTGTCGTTGTGTTTAGAATTTGTCTGCTACTTATACGTCTGGGATTGCAAGGTTTCTGGGAAATGATTTCTTGGCTCTTTGTCTGGCTGTGTTTTAAGAACAGTTATATGGCGAGCTATCGCTCAACCATTGTGAAGGGTGTTCTTCTTTAACAACAAAAAGTACCTTGTCCTGTTCTGAGTGTGGCGGAGTTCACCTTGTCCGGGATGATGAGAACGGTGAACTCGTCTGTCAGACCTGCGGCATGGTAGTGTCTTCAGCGCAGCTTTCCACTGACCCTGAGTGGCGTGCATTTGATCCCTCGCAGAGGGAGAACCTGCCAAGAGTTGGAGCGCCTTTAACGTGGACTATACATGATAGGGGTCTCAGCACAAACATAGGTTGGCAGGGACTTGACGCCATGGGACGAAGACTTAGCCCAGAGGAGCGGGCGCGCGTATATAGGCTGCGTAAGTGGCATCAGAGGAGCAAAATCTCGGATAGTGTGAATCGTAATCTCAGCACCGCGTTGACGGAGATCAATAATATAGGCTATCAGCTGAATCTGCCACGGAGTGTGGCTGAGACAGGTAGCGTGATCTACAGGCGGGCACTGGTAGATAACCTGATCCGAGGGCGTACAATCAGGAGCATGGCTGTTGCGTGTATTTATATGGCTTGCAGGCAGTGTGGGGTTGTTCGGAGCCTTGAGGATGTGGCTTGTGCCGCTGATTTGACTAAGAAGGACGCTGCCCGTAATTACCGTATTTTGCTTACGAAGCTGGGTGCAAGTGTGCCTCAGGTGAGTCCCAGGATGTATATCGGTAAAATTGTGAATATATTGGGGTTGAATGGTGATACTGAGAAGCTTGCATCCTTGATTCTGGATCAAGCCTCTGAGATGAAGCTCACTGGTGGGCGTGGCCCGTCCGGTATGGCTGCTGCCTGTATCTATATCAGTACCCAGATTACGGATGATACGCGGACTCAGGGGGATATAGCCGTGGCTGCTCAGGTTACCGAGGTCACTATACGTAATAGGTATAAAGAGTTGGTTCAGCAACTCGACCTAAACATAGAACTGTAAATCTTTTTTTTCTTATTATTTTCTTTTATGGAAAGGATAATAAATACATGTATAGGTTTAAGTAGTGATTAAAATTGAATTCAGGTAAACCTATGGTAAATACCAGAATATTATTTCTGACATTACTACTTATGATTACTGTAACTGGTGTTGTAACAGTATCTGCACACTCTGTTGATGGTTGGATAAAAACTAATGAAGGTAGCCCCATGGTCGTAGAAGGCGCGACTATCGTCTTTCTGGACGCCGACGGTAATATCGTTGATCAAACTATGAGCGCAGGTGCTCCGGATACTGGGCATTTCACAATAGATTTGAGTTCTGGAACATATGATGTGTTGATTTATCCACCGGATCCAGGGGTTAACCCGCAGAGGCTAAGTGGGCTTAGCATTGAGGATCTCCAAATTACAGGACCAGTGACAGTTGGAGATTGGCATCTTAATTACTTTATTACTGCTGTTTATCTGTCAGGGAAAGTCTATGAATCAACGGGAACATCTGGTTTACCTGGATGCCAGGTTTTCCTAGTTGACCCAGATAATTTCTTCTACTCGGATACCACGGACGGAAGCGGTGATTACTCAATAAAGTGTCCAGCCGAGGGATATTATTCGTTTAAGGTATTGGCTACAGGTGGCCATAATAACTATGTCTTAGATTCCTATATGGTTCTTGATGGTGGCACTAAAAACATTGTGTTAACAGATCCCGTAGCCAGTACGGGAATATCGGGTACGTTAACTGACTCAGTTTACGGAACACCCTATGAGAATGTGTTAGTCACATACACCGCTGACGCCTTAGAGGACCCAATGTATGGTCCATATACAGCGACGACAAATGCACTAGGTGAATACTCTCTATATGTTCCAGCTGGGCATGTCTTTGATATCACAATAACCCCACCCACTTACATAGGTGCAGAGGAACAATCCGAGGCTGATTTCACGGTCCCTGTCCCCGCCTCACCTCAAGTGAAAGACTATGCATTAGTAAACCCATTCCCTGTTAGCGTAACAGTTAATGATGGGGTAAACATAGATTTTATCTACCTATCGGATCACGGTAGCTCACTTGAGGAAGGTAACTATATTACCCTGAGCACAGGAGACGAAACAATAGACCTTCCCGCTCCGATGGATGTAGACTACAGTGGGCCAAGAACAGCCGAGAATGTCTACTCCGGTAAAACTGTGAATGTATATTCCGCTTTCGAGACTAGGAGTATAAACTCCCCAATAGATACATGGGAGTTATATTATGCCCCAGCAACCGTGGGTGCCACATATCATGGTGACAACCGCCTTGAAGGACAGGTAGTTGAGGCTAGGCTACTATCAGCCACATATAACGCTGTGATAAATGCAATATCAGACACTAAAAACGGTAACACCCAGACACTTAAAGACCTCCTAGCTGATTCTATTCAGACCGAGACTCGGACACTTGACGCAAACGGTGAGTTTGATACAAGTGTATCATATACT
>CAYTVK010000211.1:0-4058 GCA_964441725.1 uncultured Candidatus Bathyarchaeia archaeon
CCTCCAAAGAAGTCAACCGACTTACAAGCTCGCTGAAAGTCGAGCCAATACTCAATTCAATGCCTTGATGCGCTTTCCATATTCCCTTGGAGCCATCATTGTTCCTTGCCTCAACCCAGTCGTTAAGATGCCTGAACAAATCATCACTAGTGATAACAGGAACAGATTCTTTCTTCAACTCCGAAGCCATATTCTCGTTCCAAGGAGTATTATAAAACGTCCGAGTATACCGCATAAAAACGGGGAAAGGCAACCCCAGAGCCTTAACAGCTGGAATAACCTCAGCATAATAACTGGTCTCACCAGGCCCACCGATATGGGCCACAATGGGTAAGACAGAGTCAACGATAACCTGCCTCGAATCAACCCTTGGAGTAATCCAGTCAATTATCTCGGATACATCAGGCTCAGAAGCATTAACACTGAAAGAATACTCTTCCTCACAGATAGGACACTTACCACGTAAAGTGGCGTTACTCGAACCATGTTCTCTGCTATATTTTAACTCCACTCTGATCCTGCGACACCGGGGATTCATACATTCGAGGAAAAAGGGAACATAATCATCGCCACGAAGACCAATCTGGCTCCTGTAGCCCGCGGACTCCACCTTCTCCGCTGCGACATTACTAACCTCGATAAACCTTGACCTATTAGGCTCCTTAAGCAATAATTCATAGCCTTCAATGAATAGAGGCCTCGTCTCAGGCATACTAAACCAGTAAATAGGAACACCTAGATCAGCCTCAAGGTTAAGCAAGGATGAGACTATTCTGGTTGAGAAATCTGAAACATTATCAGCAGAATAATAAGCATACTTCAGAACCATGTAAGCTTGGTTGAGGTTCTGCTGAGCTCGCTCACGTTTCTCAGCATCAATATCCTTCAGTATACCACGGTAATTGCTCTCGATCTTCTCAAGAGTCTTACTAAACCAGTCCTCACCGGGGACCATCATCTCATATATGGATAAATTTTCCTCACTGGGCTGAACTGGATAGCTTAACTGAAGCCCCTTGCTGCTTGGACTGGGGAGACGCATATTCGTTAACTCAGCCTGAACACCATCATAATCAGCCACATAGTAGAGAGGAACCATACCAGCTTCCCCCGCCAAAGAAGCAGCGTAAGCGATCTTATTCAAGATCAAGCTAGGACCCCCCATCAACATAGGCTGCTGGCCACCTTCAATGACTCCCTTACTCATAGCGTCAATTGCCTCAGAGGTTTTCCCAGTCAAGACTCCTAGTTTCTTAAGATTCTTCTTCATAACCCGCTGAAGAGTCTCAAGCTCAGGGGACACACAGTACTCTGCCCTGATCTTTGGCAACAATTCAGCAGCTTCACCGAGAGTACGAGGAATCATACCCCAGAGATCTGTAGCCAAACCGTCCCTTCTTTGGGAATAAATGTAATCTGAGTAGATTTGATGCGCCGGTGGTCGATTATCCTGTTCAGTCAAAACAAGCACCAAGAGTGTGAATAGAAATCAAGAATGACCCAATAAAAACAATTAGGCTACGAGAGCCCCAAAAGCTCCGCGGCGTTATCATGGAATATCCTCCTGATGCTCTCCTCAGGCAAGCCAAGATCATAACATACCTTCAACTGCTCCCTAAGATACTCGACGCTAAACCCCCGTGGGAAATAGCTGCTATCAGTGCCGAACACCAGACGCTCGGGGCCAATAGTCTCAACAGCCTTCCTGAACAGGTCCTTTAAACTCAGCTCATAAGGCATCCACCGCATCCATTGATTACTCCCAGAAGTATCCACATACACGTTAGGACACTGCCAGCAGAGCTGCAGTAACTCACGCCAATAACATGCTCCAAAGTGTGGAATAACTACTTTCAACGTGGGGAAGTCACTGCATACCTTCCAGAATGTCAAGGGATTCAGATTATGTACATCATAAGCAGGACCCCCACCGCCACCGAGAACCCCGAAATGAATCAACACTGGGACGCCTAGACGCTCAGCGGTCTCCCAGACGGGGTAAGCCTCCTCGCTATCAATAGGCTTGCTCTGCCCCGACGCGATAAGCTTGTAGCCTCGTAACCCTAGTTCGGTGATCCCCCGTTCAAGCTCCTCAGCAGCGCCTTCATCAAACAGCGGGTTATGGGCCATACCGGTGAAACGTTCAGGGTACAACTTCACGATCTGGGCGAGATTATCGTTACCTCCACCCATAACGAAGTTAACCCGCTCCAATCCCTTCTCGTCCATATCTGTAACCCAGCGCTTGGCCTGCGTCTCATCGCTGTGAACATCCTCCTCGGGGGGTTCAAACGCCCACATGCGCCTCCACCTATCCCGATACATACGGGAATTCTCCAGAATTATATCGGCACGATGCTCACCGTATCGCTCAACAAGTCGCTCCCTCCAGTTTCTTCCACCGGGACGCTGTACAGGGAAATGGCTGTGAAAATCAATTACCTTCAAGCCGTAGAGATTCATGATGCGCCACCTGACGCATAAAATGGCATTGGGGCGCTGTTAAAGATTCCTAGACAAGTAGACTTGTAGCTTTCTCGGAGTAAAACGGCCCATCATGTGGCAGAGTCTCCTCGATGAACGCCTCAGCGTATTCCACATTGCACTGTGCGCCACGCAGCTCAGCCTTCTTCTGGTTAACCTTCTGATAATAGCCCCACGGAAACTTCGCCAACTGAGTGGTATACCGCTGGATCGCCTCAGTTTTTAGGGTAAAACTGTTGGAAACATCAACTAAGACAGATGGACGGGGAATCAAAGTATTTACCTCCATCAACAATAACCGCTCCACCTGCCACGCATCCTCATACATGGTTGTGTGTGCCGCCCATTCAACAGCCTCCTTAACAACAGAGTAACACGCCTTATGCTCCATATGATAATCAAAGGGAACATGGGTAAGTACAGCACGTGGACGACACTCATCTATATAATCAGCCACCTTTCGAATCAAATCAGAGCTAGACTCAACCTTATCACTCATCCATATGGAAGCCTCAACGTCGAGAACACGGGTAGCGGCATCAAACTCAGTTCTCCTATCAACGGGGTTACAGGTTAGACACAGGACACGTGTATCAACTCCGGTCTGAACGTGTTTAGCCAATGTTCCACCGCAGCCAAATGCTTCATCATCTGGATGCGAGACGATGGCAAGTACACCGTTTACCATAATCTTGAATACGAGTGTATCAGCTTTGAATGTTTCCAATAAATATAAAGAACTAATAATAGCCATAGATAATCTATTAATTACATCACTGTTTAAAGATCAATAATATAGAATATTAATATAGATCAAGTATAAAATAGGCAACAAATATGAGGGGTATTATTTAAAAAGTTATTTTATGGATCAGTGTTGTATATTAATCATCTAGATAATCAATAGATGACATGTGTGCATATTCCTTTTATAAATAGTAACATGTTTGCTGGTTAAGGAGGTTAAGAGTGAGAATGAATCCTCAGAAAACACGCAAAGCTGTGAGCCCAGTAATCGCCACAGTAATCCTTGTAGCAGTAGCCATCACCGTCGCAGTAGGAGTATCCTACTGGATGAGTGGCATCAGCAGCCAGTACACACAGTTCGAGAAAGTCGAGATCCAAACAGGATATGCAACAGCTGTAACTGGCGGTTGGAACACAACCCTAGTAATAAAAAATAGTGGTTCAGCGGCAGCAACGATTACAACTGTTTTCGTAAATGATGTTCCAATCGGAGCTTACGGATCAAAGGCATTGCCAGCAGTGGGTACTTCAACAACAGACATACCAACAACTGGATTGTCATTAACTGCTGGTGAAGAAGCTACTGTGTACGTTGTGATCGCGTCAGGTGGAACTTCAACGCTATCTGCGGGCACAACTGTAAACTTAAAGCTACACAGCGCAGGCGGTATGGATTACATAAAGCTAATCAGACTACCATAAGCCTACTCCTTCCTCTTTTTTAATTTTCAACATTTCGAGGCTTGACAATGAAGCTAGTAGAATGGCTAAAAGAACAAATAAAACAAAAAAAAGAAGAGACCCTACTAGAAACAGTTCATATAGCT
>CAYTVK010000212.1:0-4042 GCA_964441725.1 uncultured Candidatus Bathyarchaeia archaeon
CGCAGCAGTTGAATGCCACCATGCTATCGGTCTGGGCTACGTCGATCATCTGACCCTCACCAGTCTGATCACGGTACCTGATGGCAGCCACTATGGCGAATGCAGCGTACATGGCAGGACCTAGGTCCCCCAGGGCTCCAGCCATGGTTACCGGCTCATGGTCTAGGCTGATTCCTTTGCCAGTTGCGTATGTGTGTCCACTGATGGCTTCTGCGATAACTGCGTATGCTCCATATCTGCTGTATGGTCCTGTCTGGCCGAAGCCGCTGAGGGCAGCGTAGATTATCTTTGGGTTCAACTCCTTCAGCACATCGTATCCGAGTCCGAGGCGCTCCATTGTGCCTGGTGCGAAGTTCTGGACTACGACATCGCTCTGCTTTACAAGCTCCTTGATCATGTTCATGGCTTCGGGGTTCTTCATATCCATGCTGATGTCACGTTTGTTCAGGTTTAGAGCGTAGTAGGTCGTGCTGGTTCCTTTGTACAGCTCACCGGGGCCCATTCTGCCTATGGTTCCCCACGGTGGCTCTACTTTGATTACTTCTGCTCCTAGTTCTGCGAGCATCATGGTGCAGTATGGTCCGAACCATACGTGTGTGAAGTCCAGTATCTTGATGTCTTCGAGTATCTTCTTCATGATAACGAAAAGAGCCCGATAGTTGTAGATAATGTTTACCCAGAGCCGGAACAATTGATTTGAAAATCTTAACTAACCTCACGCCGATTCACTACTATGCATGATTCCTACATTGAGTTGAAAAAACACGTAGACGGCGTAAAGATCATTGACACCCATGAGCACCTGCCCTCTGAGGAGGAGCGCATAAGCAAACCCGTTGATGTTCTCAGCCAGTTCTTCCTGCACTATACCTCATCAGACCTCATCTCCGCTGGGATGTCTGAGGAGGAGCTTCTCATGATACGTGACCCATCTACATCCATCGATGAGCGTTGGGAGGTTTTTGAGCCATGGTGGGAGAAGGTACGTAACACTGGGTATTCGAGGTGTGTTGAGACCGCTGCACGTGACCTCTACGGTGTTGAAGGGATAAACCGTGACACCTATCGTGAATTATCCAAGAGGATGCAGGAGAGGAATAAGCCGGGGCTGTACCGATGGGTCTTGAAGGAGAAGGCTGGAATCGACATCAGCGTCCTCGACTCACTTACAGGCACCCATGACGTGGATCGAGATTTCTTCACTCCAGTGCTCAGAGTAGGTGAGTTCGCTACGTTAAGCAACCGCTACGAATTAGAATCCTATGCTAGGCTGCACGGTGCAGTTATTCACAGCTTCAGTGACCTCGTCTCATTGGTGAGGAACAGGTTCAACGCTCTAATGGGTAAGATTGTTGGAATCAAGATCGCGTTGGCGTATCGTCGCCCATTATTCTTTGAGAAGAGAACATTCAGCGAAGCCGAGGAAGCCTTCAACCTGCTATACAAGACCCGTGCCTTTACACGAGTGATCATCGATTCATCGAGAAACTACAGCAAGATGGTGCCTGATTCACCCGGTGTCCATGAGCTTGTTCCCATGCAGGATTATCTTGTTCACTTAGCTATAGGTGAGGCTGAGAAGCGTGGTCTGCCGATCCAGATTCACACCGGGCTGCATGAGGGGAACGAGAACATACTCAGTAACAGCGACCCCATGCATCTCGTGAACCTCTTCATGGAGTATCATGACGCAAAGTTTGACATCTTTCACGGAAGCTGGCCCTACTGTGGAACCCTTGGTGCATTAGCCAAGAACTATCCAAACGTCTATTTGGATATGAGCTGGATGCATATCATCAGTCCGTCGAGGGCTAGAACAGCCCTCAGTGATTGGCTTGATGAGGTTCCGGTTAACAAGATTCTGGGCTTCGGCGGAGACTACTTGATGGTTGAGGGAGCCTATGGTCATTCTGTGATCGCCCGTGACAACATCGCACGCGTGTTAGCAGCGAAGGTTGATGATGGTGATTATTCTGTCGAAGAGGCAAAGAAGTATGCGTCATGGATGCTCAGGGAGAACCCCAAGCGTCTCTTCTTCCCTCAATCTAGCTGAGCTTTTTCTATCCGTACATTCACGGAGTGTGTCCTAGACCCATGGCTCGGTAACGTTGGCACCGTTGATGTCAGCGTATTCACGGAGCCATTAACCTCCAAACCAGCCTCTGTAAACTTCGCCCACGCCCCCTCAAGGAGACACACCACACCTTTCATGATGTCCCTCGTCACCGATACAGGAATCTTTACAGTTCCCTGTGGGCTTGAGACGAGCACCATTTCTCCATCTTGGATACTGCAGGCTGAGGCGTCCTCTGGGTGCATTAATAGCTGCTGTTCTTCACTTTCCCTGAACCACTGTATGTTATAGTTGGTGGAGTTGATGCGGTACCTCGACTTGGGTGTGATCATCCTCAACGGATACGCTTCATTGGGCTCCAGTGGGCGACTTACGGGATAAGCTGATGCACCTGTTCTTGCGAAGCTCTCGGAGCTTATCTGAATCAACCCAGAGGGGGTGTCCAAGGGATGCTGTTCTGGGTCATCAATGAAGTCTTTGAATGCGACG
Organism: uncultured Candidatus Bathyarchaeia archaeon; assembly: GCA_964441725.1. Taxonomy (GTDB): domain Archaea; phylum Thermoproteota; class Bathyarchaeia; order TCS64; family TCS64; genus RBG-16-57-9. The sequence continues at coordinate 2,564 of CAYTVK010000212.1, forward strand.
CGTCTCTGGTCCTCACCCATGTAGATGCCCTTCTGTTTGAACTCATCATAGTCGGGTATCTCTGAGGCTGCAACGAACTCCCTCAGCCAATCCTCCTCCGTTTTCCCCTCCGAGTAAAGGCTTCCGAACCCCATCCGCTCAGCCAGCAGGCAGAAGATATCATAATCGTTCTTCACATCCGGTATTGGCTCGTAAACCTTGTTGGAGAATAGTACAAAGTTGCCTCCACCGTTGATAATATCGTTTCGCTCAAGAAACGTGGTCACTAGCAGTACCACGTCACAGTACATGGCTGTGGGTGTCAGGAACTTGTCATGGCAAACAGAGAACTCCACGCTCTTGAATGCCTCTATGTTCAACTGTATGTCGCTACCCTGATTCAGGTAGTTGCCACCCACGTTGTAGATGGCTTTGATGTCTCTGGGGAAGCCGCTTTTCTTTCCCTCAAGGACCGCGTGAGGCCACGTATAGGTAGGAACCTCGACGTTCTTGGGGTTAATGGGTACAGGCAAGGCACCGACCTCGGGGCTAGGTAATGTGCTTGTGTATGCACCCGATGAACCTCCTTGTATTCCGAGGTTACCCGTCGCCGTCTGCAGTGCTATCGCTAACCGCACTGCTTCCTCTCCTCCTATGGTTCGCTGTATGGATAATCCGGGGATGAGAGCTGTTGGATGGGTCTGGCCATATAGTCGAGCCAGCCACTTGATCTTTTCTGATGGCGTGCCGCAGACGTTTTCAGCCCACTCAGGCGTCTTGGGTATCCCATCAGAGCCCATTACATGTTGCTCTAATCTATTGAACCCGTAACTGTACTTCTCTACGTATTCACGGTTCACGTAGCCCTCTGTTATGAGAACGTAAAGCACTCCTAGCATCAACGCTGAGTCAGTACCGGGGTAAACCTGTACCCAGTCAGTGCTCAAGGTCTTGGCCGTCCTCGTTCTCCTAGGGTCAATAACCACAACCCTGACTCCTCTGGTCTTCGCTTCTCTTATCCTCTGCTCCAGCTCCGAGCCGAAGCGGTTGTCAACCACGTTAACCCCCCAGAGTATGATGAGATTACTATCCTCGATGGACCCAGCGTCCAGTCCAGCCTGATTCGTGCCCAGCACGAAAGGCGTCGTGTACGTAGTCGCAGCAGTGCTGTAGCTTAGGCTTCTGCCCGTATATCCCCCATACATGCTCAGGAAACGCAGGACCGTGCGTTTTGTGTTATGAAGCATTCCACGGGGAGCCCCAGAGCCACCGAGATGGAGCACAGACTCTGGACCATATTTTTCACGTATCTCCAGCAGCTTATCAGCGACTAGGTCCAGTGCCTCTTCCCATGAGGTCTCCCTGAATTGCCCTGAACCTCTTGGACCTGTACTGATTAATGGCTTGGTTAACCTATCCTCTGCGTGCTGGGCTCTATCAATCTGAAAACCCCTAACACAGCCTTTGAGATATTTGCCTGCGAGTGGGTTCTCCATGACT
>CAYTVK010000213.1:0-3997 GCA_964441725.1 uncultured Candidatus Bathyarchaeia archaeon
CACGCCAAGAGCAGCAGATTATTCCTTGACTTGGAGGATAAAGATGTCACCGCAACTGTAATGGTAAGCGGTGAGGAGGTCGTTAAGAAGGGTCTTGAGATCCTTGAGGATCAGGTGATCTGCATCGATGGTATCAGGTATAGAGAAGACTTGATCATCGCAAACGATCTCATCTGGCCTGATATCCCCATGCATGAAGTGCACCGCAGCGAGGAGAATATATCTGCTGTATTTGTTGGAGATGTTCACATTGGCAGCAAATACTTCAGGGCTGATCTCTTTGACAAATTTATACGCTGGATGAATCAGGATCTAGGTCCCAAACCTAGCAGAGACCTTGCATCTCAGGTGAAATACCTTGTTATTGCTGGTGATCTCGTCGATGGCATAGGCATCTACCCTGAGCAACTTGATGAACTCACAATCTCAAATCAGAAAGCCCAGTACGAGGAAGCCGCAAGGCTTCTGGATAAGCTACCTGATTACATCGAGACGATAATTCTCCCCGGCAACCACGACGCTGTCCGTCGGAGCCTCCCACAGCCAGCTATCCCTGAAGATTATGCTCCTGGTCTTTACGCTCATTCCCGTATTCATATGGTTTCAAATCCCATCAATCTGACTTTGAACAATGTGAAGGTCTTTGTTGCACATGGAACCGCGTTAACAGACATATTAGGCTCCACACCGGGTCATGATTTCCATAACCCTGTCACGGCTGTAGAGTTACTGGTCAAGTGCAGGCATATTGCTCCCACCTATGGTCAATCCACGCCAATAGCGCCCGAGAAAATAGATCGCTTGGTGATCAAGGATGTACCTGACGTCGTTTTAATGGGGCACATTCACATTCATGAGGTGAAGCGCTACAAGGGAATCACTTTGATCTCAAGCGGTAGCTTTCAGGACCAGACCCCGTTCCAGAAACGAATGAAGCTAGAACCCACACCTGGAGTCATTTCTGTTTTTAACCTCAAGACTCACAACGAGATACCCCTCGATCTTGAAAGACTGAACTAACTCCTTTTGCGATTAAATCGGCAACTCGTACTGCTTCAGGTATACGTCCTAGGATAGCTTGTTCACTTAGAACCTCTTCCGCGAACTTATTTGATCCACCTACTATCTCATAGAAGACAGGAGGATAATCATCAATGATAAATTCATGCAGCTCACCCAATGCCTCGTATCGGCTCCACCTCTGCCTCCAATCAGGAAAATGTTTACGGAGCGCATCTAATGTTGATTCAACATCAGGATTCTTTGGGCTGAAAACAATCACAGGTTTCCCCGTGGTCTTGTAAACATTCTCAACATCCACCACGTTAAAGCCCGCGAAGGTTGCCCCACCAAGAATGATAACATCATACTCCCAGTCTTCAAGGTTGTTTAACAATGTCTCAGTAGCGTCTAAGCCATCTACTGTAATACGGGCTATTCTAACATCCTGTATAACAGGTCCAGATAGTTTTGTTAAACAAAGAGAAGTATACTGGATAGCACCAGCTACTCCTCTCTGGAAAGCCTCGAAGCTTCCGTCTTGAACCCCCACTGCTACCGTGAAAAAGGGTCTCAATACTTGTCGAGTTTTCCTTGTATTTTGCACTTTATTAGGAATTGTGCATATGCGCTTCGTGGCACCTTTACTGATCCCGACTTTACCTGTATCCTGCTGATCTGGGCTAACGCGTTTTTATCGACATCTTTCTCAAAAACAAGACTACCACTGCTCTCTATGGCAAAAGGACCCATTTCAACCGCTATTTCCTTAATATCATCCTTAGAGAGGCTTATTTCACCGTCATCATCTATGGTTAAAACGAATTCTGCGGAGTTAGACAGCGTCGCACCTGTGATGATTTCGGCTTCAGTACCATCACCATTAAGGTACTGTTCGAGAGCGTTGTTTACAACGTCGGCCACGTTCTTGCCGTCTTTCTTGGCCATGGAGAACACTTCCGTGTATAGCTCGGTGTTCAATCCCCTTATGGCGACGGTTTTGCGTGGCATGTTTACTGTATCCCCAGTTTATTTGTTTACTTGTTTACTTGTTAACAAGTATACTTATAAGCATATCGGCTCTGTAAACATCTTGCCCCGCGAGGGGATCCGGAGTTAGATTTAAGTGTCAAACACGGTAGCCCTAGATAAAACACTGAACAGAAATAAAAATCGCTCGGTGAAGCGTTCCCAGTCCAAAGAAGCTAACTTCGCAAAATATGTGGAAGTTTTCCGCAAATTACTCTTATTAAATGAGAAAAATGATCTATCGACCACTTTGAAGAATATTCAGGAGCTCATGAGCTTCAGTGAAAAGATCTTCAGCAGTAGCGCAGTGAGTGAAGCATTCCTGTACTTCTGTTTGCATGGTGCATCAACCGCTTGGGTACTACAATGCGAGTTGAATATGCCTGAGGCGACGGTTTACAGGGCGCTCAAGCGGCTTAGGGCGATGGGCGTAGTGGTGCCCGCGCTAAAGGTGAGCAAAGTAAAGAGCAGTAAGGGTGGTCCAAGGCCCACTGTATGGGCTATTGATACAGCTAGTCCCGATGAGGTGGCTACGGCGTTGAAGTTACACTACAAGATGCTGAGTCCCAAGTTCAGGATGGCTGAGGAGATCGCTCAGACTATACTGGACGAGTACCAGGAGGCTGGTAAACCTCTGGAAATCCAGTACCGCGACATCATGGGAAAAGCCAAGGAGTTAAAGATTCCATTCAAGGGTCCCGATATCGCGGATTTAGCTGCCCAGTACCTCCACGAGCGTGGAATTAAGGTCTGGCGTTAATCGCACTCCCCCAAGAGCCCTCCTCCTTCGGGAGGGGGGATATTCAATTAGCTGAACCATATTGGCGATATTTGTTTTCATGTTTCGTTAATTTTTTTAACATTTTATATGTAATTTTTAATTGAACTAATTAAAACGGTGACGATAGATGTGTGCATCTAGAACGTGAAATACCAGGTGCCGTCCCTGAGTTCCTGCTTAATCTCACCCTTATTTTTGAGATAGGCGAGGTGAGCATAGGTCTCGGTGGCAGCCATCCGCTTGGTCCAGAAGCTCATCTCAGGCCATGGTCTGCTGTCCCAGTGAACCTTACGCCCTACCTCGTAGACTGTCTGAGGGCCATCTTCCAGTGTGGCTTTCATCTCATCGAGCCTGTTTCTATGATGTACGTAGAGTTGCTGTACTCTAGCTTTGAGGTCGTGGAAAACCCACTCGTGGCCGGGTAGAATTGTATCTACATCAAGGTTCTCTACTTTTGCAAGGCTTGTGAGATATTCTTTGAGTGGATCATGGTTTCTGTAGCTGTATAACGCGACGTGGCTTGTGATCTTTGGTAGTACGTGGTCTCCACTGAAAAGTATCCGTTGGGCTTGATTCAGTAGGCATATGTGTTCGTAGCTGTGCCCCGGCGTCCATACGATCTCAAGCTCTAGGTCTCCGATTGTTATCTTCTCCCCATCTTGTAGGTATCTGTCTATGGGCATTGGGCGTACATCGGATTTGAATACGTACCTGTTGCGGGTGATATTGCTCCTATATTCTTGTCCTCCGAATAGGTCAAGTTCCCGTAGGGTGTTCTCGTAGAGGTTTTCCCATTCCTTCACCATCTGCTCCTGCCGCTCTTTAGCGACACTGCTCGCCCAGACCTCTGCACCGTATTCTCGTAGATCTTCGACTAACCCGATGTGGTCGTTATGAAGATGAGTGATGATAACCTGCTCAATGTCCTGTGGCTTCAGACCATATTCGTTGAGCTGATTCTTGAGTCCCTGATAGGCTTCCTCAGTAGGCACCCCTGTGTCTATCAGTGTTTTTGAATCCAGTAGTAGATAGCTGAATGTCTTGCCCAGGGGGTTTCTAGACATAGGTATCGAGAGCTGGACTATGCTCTCATTGATTTTCTCCGGGTTCACAGAGGCGTAAGAGTGCTCCTTGCCTTTAAACCCAACCCATAACCGTCTAGTTTTAAACCATTGAACAGATACTTTG
>CAYTVK010000214.1:0-3991 GCA_964441725.1 uncultured Candidatus Bathyarchaeia archaeon
GACCCCGCTTCGAATTGTAATGGGTTCTCCGAAAAACAACGCCGCGATAATCACTGTCAATAATGGATATGTGGCAACGAGGCTCGCGCTCATAGCTGCACCGGATTTATTGATGGCCGTATAGTAAAAAAAGTGACCCACAGCGAAACTGACTACCCCCGCTAATCCATAGAGAAGTCCTGATCTGCTAATGAAGGAATCGGATACTCTGCCTGTTCCAGCGAGATACAGATAAAACACTATTCCAGCCGCTATACAGCCAATTCCTGTACCTGTTAATGGATCAACTCCATTCCCAGCTGCCTTTACGATTATTGCCTCAAACCCCCAGCATATCACAGCTAATAGGGCGTATACCCAGCCTTCCATTGTTTTCACTCCTGATGAATACGTTGAATAGATTCAAGTCTTGTGATCGCTCGACACCGTTTTATCCCCAGAAACCTATCAATACCCATGAAGAATCTAGTTAAACGTAAACTCAAAGCAGGAAAACCAGCACTTGGAACATGGGTAACAATAGGACACCCCGATATGACCATGTATCTTGCTGACATGGGCTGGGATTGGCTTGTATGCGACATGGAGCACAGCGCCTATGGACCTGAAACATACCACTTCATGGTTCAAAGCATGCTCTGGGCACGAGACAGCTGTATGCCCATGTGCCGCATACCGTGGACAGACCTCATATGGATAAAGAAAGTTATGGACGCAGGAGCCACAGGCATAGTAAGTCCAAGGATCGAGACCAAGGAACAAGCCGAGGAAATGGTCAAACTCATGAAATATCCCCCATGGGGTGAAAGAGGAGCAGGACCAAGGCTCGCGGCCTTCAGAGACCCTGAGTACTTTGCATCAGCGAACGCTGAGACTCTCTGCGTTGTAATGATTGAGACAGCCAAAGGCGTGGAGAACATCGATGACATATTCAGCGTTGAGGGAGTTGACGCATGTTTCGTTGGACCAAGTGACCTCAGCCTCGACATGGGTATACATAAGGACTACACTAACCCCAAGTTCCTCAAGACCCTGAACCGAATTGTTGAGGCCGGTAGAGACGCGGGAGTAGCGCCGGGAATGCACTGCTTCACGACTCCGGGGCCTACAAACATCAATGATGCACTGGAACGTGGTTTCCTATTCTGCGCCGTAAACACTGATACTACCTATCTGAAAAACGGGGTGGATGCAGCCATTAGCCAGATAAAAAGCTGGAAACCGGGTAAATCCGGGGAAGAAGTAGACATCTAACCATTTTTCCATATTTCTTCTTGTACTGGTTCTTCAAAGTATTTGTGGAACCTTTTCGGTAAGCTCTCGTAGTCTATGGTAGCTGCCTCTTCTGCGTGATCTATTGAGTTATATGTGTTCCAGAACAGAATATTCGCATCTGTTTCTCCGTGTTTCTTGAGCCAATCCAAACCACCGCCAAGAGCCTTACCCGTGTAGGTGTGTTCAAGGTTAATATCCTCAAGCTCAAGCATATCGCTGACACATTGACACCCTGACTCAGTGAAACTAGCGTATTCATCACCAAGATAATCTTCCAAAAGAATCAAGTCCTCTTCTTTAACGTCAAGCAGAGGAACAGATGAGTCAAATTTCCGCATATACTTGTTGATATCCCTCATCATTCTCCTCATACGCCATCGAGTTACCAGCCAAGGCATGGAAACTCTAACCCCTATCACTCTGGTTTCTAACCCAGCTAGTCTAAATCCGAGGTTCAAACCAGCAGTTGTTCCCAATGACCCGCTCGCAGCTATGATGTAATCAGGCATTTGTATCTCGCCTTTTTCTATCTGGTCCTTGAGTTCAAACGCTGCGTTGACGAAGCCCATGTTTCCTATTTCACTACTGGCTCCTGCTGTTACGAAGTATGGGTCTCCGCCTTTAAGCACGGATTTAACGTATTCTGATATGAAGGCAGTGACCTCAGACAAGGTATCTTTGGCGTATACCAACTTCACATTGTAGTATTTGTCCAACAGCAGGTTTTTACGTACATACAATGCGTTGGGTTGATCTATCATTATTCCAGTAACCTCAAACCCAAGTTGCCCACCGAAGATTCCGGTAGCTAAAACCTGATTGCTGCCAGAGCCTCCAAGTGTGATAAGCGTCTTTTTCCTTTTTTTCTGGGCATCAGCCAGCATGTACTCTAGTTTTCTAACCTTATTTCCACCATAGATCGGGTTGCAGCAGTCATCACGCTTAATATAAAGATCAGAGAAGCCACGGGCTTCACCCATTTTCTCCAACTTCTCAATTCTAGACGGAAATTCTCCTATGCTGAGCCACGGTATCTTATTAAGCCCAGAATAATACTGGTTGATTATAGGCGACAATTCATATAATTTTATTTTACTATAGATATAACAGTAGCGAAGCTACTCAGGTGGCTCTAATATCTCGATTCTCCTACCTTCAACAAGTGCCTGCGCGATCTTTGTTCTTCCCCTCTGTAACAGTCTCCAAATTGTTCCCCTGCTTACCCCCATTTTTTCTCCCGCCTCTGCCTGGTTGAGGCTTTCAAGGTCTATTAGTCTGATGGCTTCCAGCTCAGCTGGTTCAAGCTGTATTACCTCGCTGTCCGTTTCTGGCTCTGGGTTGAATGCTTTGATTATAGATGTCTGATTGATGTACACGGGATTAGGATTTCTCCCATATCTTCCTCGCCGTCTTCTGCGCATCATTCTGATATTATGTGCATTATCACGATATTAAAATAATTTCATAAAAATAAACAAATTATGCGAATGCCCAGATACACTCATTACCGCAGACATAGAAAAGAGGAGAAGCTACTCCCTTTTACTCACCGATTTTTTCCTCAATTTGCGCAACTACTTGAGAAAACACCTTAGCCGCAGGAGAATCCGGGTGACTCAGTACAAACGGTACTCCGCTGTCACTATCCGCAGATATCCTAGGGTCCATGGGGATACTACCTAAGAGATTAACATGCATCTCACCACTAACTCTGGCTCCCCCACCCTTACTAAATACCTCTATCATCTGACCACAATGAGGACATATCATACCAGCCATATTCTCCACTATACCAAGAATAGGTATCTTCATCTCACGTGCAAAGGTTACAGCCTTCTTCACAACAGCCTGACTAACCTCACTTGGAATAGTAACAATCACGACACCATCCATCTCCGGCAACAGCTGAAGTATACTTAAACTCTCATCACCTGTTCCCGGCGGTAAGTCTACGAGCAAATAGTCGAGAGGTCCCCAGTTTACATCCCCGAGGAACTGTCTGATTGCCCCCATCTTCAATGGACCCCTCCAAACAACAGGGCTCTCATCACTTGGCAACAGAAAATCCATTGAAACAGTCTTAATCCCTTCAGGGCCCTCAGCTGGCCCTATTCCCGCTGGCCCTACCTGTAGTCTAGCTCCTTTGAGTCCCAGCATCTTTGGTACACATGGCCCAGTTAAATCAGCGTCAAGCACTCCAACTTCTTTTCCGTCTCTCGCAAGCGATATTGCAAGATTAACGGTCACGAGACTCTTACCGACGCCTCCTTTACCGCTTATAACCGCTATCTTGTGCTTGATCTGGCTCATTTTCTCCTTAATATCTTGCATCTGCTTGTCTTTCTGCTCCCATGGATTGGGTACGTCGTTGTTTTCTGTCAAGTTAGATCCTCTTTTAGCCCAGCTTAAATCGCTTATAAAAAGCACTGAAGAACATAAAGGCTTCTACATCAGCTCAAGCATCTTTAACCTTAGGTCTTCCTCTGTAAGCACACCCACAAGTTTCATCTTTTCAACATCGTCTACAATCCATACGCATGAAACCTCGGACTCGATGAAGAAATCCAAAGTGTGCTCAAGACTATCATCTTGAGATAAAACCATGGGCTGCTCCATTGGCAAGTACCCGATCGGCCCTCCCTCAAAGTGATAAGCCTCCAGTAACCTGTGGCTTCCTCCTCCTGATTGTTTTGTGGTAGCATACTTCATAACCAAT
>CAYTVK010000215.1:0-3986 GCA_964441725.1 uncultured Candidatus Bathyarchaeia archaeon
GGATACTATACTAATAGTACCAGGTAGAATATAGTGGCTTCAATACTCAAGGAAGTATTTTCAAACCGTAACATACTCGCCATTGGCTCAACCAACATGCTTTACCAAGTCTTCAACGCGCTATGGGAGACATGGTGGAGCCTATACTTGATGCAAGTCCTCAACACTCCAGTGGAGATCGTTGGCTTGCTGGCAACTATACAGAGCTCAAGCCAGATACTGTTCCAGTTACCCGGCGGAATAATAGCAGACAGGATCGGACGAAAAAAGGTGATAATCATTGGTACTGCCATCAGGACTGTCGGTCCAGCGATAATGTATTTCGCAAATAGCTGGCAGATGGTACTACCGGGAATGGTTTTGATAGCGGTAGCCAGTTTATACAATCCCGCTTTCAACGCAGTGATAGCCGAGAGCCTTCCAAAGGAGAGACGCGGATCGGCTTTCGGTGCATATAGAATGTTTACCTCGATTCCTCAGATATTCATGCCCGTTGTAAGCGGATACTATATCGGTATGATTGGCATGGAAAAAGCGGTTCGTCTCGGTTTACTCATGTTCACTGCCGCCATGGTGATAGTAACCGTTGTCAGAGCAATCGTGCTGAAAGAGACCCTGGATACGAAGGCAGCGAAATCAAGTAAAACCGATCTTAGGGAACTCTGGAAGACATTCAAAAGCCAACCGAGGACAATATACGCTATGCTAGCTGTGGCAGTTATCGGTGGATTCGCACAGAGAATGACCTGGGCATTCCTAGCACCATACGCAATACAGGTAATTGGATTAACCCCGGCTCAATATGGAACTCTTCAATCCCTAGCCATGCTCATATCGGTTCCACTCTACCTCGTAAGCGGATTAGTGGCTGACAGATTCGGCAGAGTACCCTGCATATTGTTAGCGAGAGGACTCGGCTCATTTGACAGCCTAAGCCTGTACCTATTCCATGACTTCCAAAAACTACTCTACGCATACGGCATAATTGGATTCGCAGGAGGACTGGGCGGAGGAAGGCTCAGGGGTGGAGGATACATGGGTGGACCAGCGTGGCAAGCGTTAATCGCAGACCTTGTGCCCCCTAGGGACCGGGGAAAGGTAATGGGTTTGATGGGAACGTTCAGCGGTCTCTTGGGGTTACCAGGCCCATATCTGGGAGGGTACCTATATAACAAGAACCCTGATCTACTGCTGCTGTCAGGCAGTATATTGGAGGCCCTATCTATACCGATAATTATCCTCTTCTTCAGAGATAAGAAGACGAGCGAAGAAGAATATACAGTAATTCGTTAGAATTATTAATCCACTATTATAATGCGTCATATTCTGATAATTTCATGAAACGAATCGCACTGACAAATCCGTTATAAGTTAATTTGCGGTCGAGCGCTAATTCGAAAAAGGGGAACCAAATTCTGGCATATATGTGAATTAGCCACTCTTCTTATATCTACCCATAATAAAGTAAACGATTAATCCCAAGACGAACCAGATAACCGAAGCAATTTTCGCATTTAAATCAAGATAATACATCATGAGAACACAACTCAAAGCACCCAAAATCGGGAAAAAGGGATAGAAGGGAACCTTGAACAAACCCTCCGACTTCTCTGACTTTCTAAGCTTGAGAACGGAGAGGTGAACGAAGAGATAAGTGAAGAGGCTTCCGAAGTTAACGATCGATGCTATGGTATCTATTCTATTGTAAAACAGCCCAGCTAGACCCATTATGATCCCGCCTCCCACTAAGATTGAGACATAAGGCGTACCGGTCTTTTGGCTCACCCTATCAAAGAAACTGGGCAACAATCTATCTCTCCCCATCGCGAAACTAGCCCTGCTTCCGCCTATCAATGAACTGAGCACAACCGAACTAGTAGCTATTAAAGCAGAGATAGAAATAAGATCGAGGAATGGCGCATAATTCGAAACAGCACTAGCCAACTCGGAAATGGGAGATGCAGTGAGCCCCAGAACTCTCCAATCGAGGATGCTTACCTCCGCGAAGCCAACTCCCACATATAGAATGAATGTTACAACAAACGCAAGGATTAGGGCCTTTGGAATAGTATGAGCAGGGTCCTTAGTCTCCTCGCTCATCATGGCAACCGTGTTGAATCCGAGGAAAGCGAAGAAGATGATGGCCGCACCGTTAAAGGTCCCGTTCAATCCGTTGGGGAAGAAAGGGGTAAGTTTGGCGGATGAGAAGTTTTCCAGCAGGTAATATCCACAGATTAAGAGGAGTAAGGTTAAAGCGAAGACTTTGATCGCTACCATCACCGTGGTTATAGAAGTGCTCTCCTTCGATCCCAAGATGTTGATGACAGTAAAGACTAGGGGTAGCCCAACCGCTGCAGCGATTAATGGCAGGTCACCTGTCAAGTTTAATAAACCCGTTAAATAGGCGGCGAAGCCAACTGAAACTGCAGCCGCACCTGCAATATAATCAAAATACTTGAACCATCCGACGAAGAAGCTCCAAGGCAATCCGAAAGCTCTCTTAGTGAATGCGTAGCTAGCCCCCGTCTCATTTATGAAGGAGGAGAGTTCCGCAGTTGACAGAGCTGTGAGCATCGCCACAAAACCAGCGATAAGAAAAGATAGTATCACGGAGGGTCCGGCTAGTCCTGCCGCTATTCCGCTTACGACGAATATTCCAGCACCTATTATATTGGCTATCCCTACTGACGCTGCCCCCCATAGGCCAACTTCTCTCTTTAACTTGGTCAACTCAAACGAGTATCTTCTGGAAAAGAAACTATTTAGAGGTTTATTGGAGTCAGAGTCGTTACGACACGCATGCAACTAAACTGAAATAATGCTTGGTTGATCTAGAATCCTAAAAACCCAATCTAGATTTCTTCAACCAATTAGCGAAAAGTAAAGCCTTTTAATTAATCACATTATCACACGCGAAGTATTCCCATAACTATTTATGATTGGAGGTATACGGGTAAAAATTTTCACTCGCATGCAAGCTTGCCCATGGGGTCCCAAGGAGGTAGCATTACGGGTTTGCTATTTAACACCTTGACGAGTTCTTTTCCAAGGTACTCCTTCCGCACAACAGCCTCATAGAGGTACTGGTCGAACCACTCATCCATCATATACATGTAACTCTTATCCCCTATCTTGGGACCCCAGCTGTTCTCAACACGCCACTTACGAGGTATACCCTGCTCATCAAGGTCAACCCCAGTAATCACCATGGCGTGGGTCATCTCACTGTCCCCATAGTCCAGTCTAGCCGCTTTATCCATACCAAATTTAACTCCAAACACGGACTCGTAGTCATAAATGTTGATATCCATAGCTCCAGATTCCGTCTGAAGCATCTTTCCCATGTCACAGCCAAACCAAACCGCGTGCTTGTCCTTAATCATTGCCACAACAGCAGCTTTCATGGTTTGCAGTTCAACATTAAGGTACAGGCTGTCTTTTCCCCCAACAGTGTTGCCGAGGAATCTGACCGTGTAAACCTTATTGAAGGGCTTATCATCGGTAGGGGCGTTTATGAGGCTCACCATATTATTCAAGTCAAGACCCACGTACTCGTTGTAGAAGCTCAGAGGAGTCATCTTCTCGCGTCTATAAAACACATCATCCTTATCCCTCCACTCCCAGTGAACTCGCTTGGTGGACTCCCAAGGTGTATACAGAGTATCCTGTAGAATTCACCGAGAAAGATCTTCTTTTTCTCCCTAAGCTCCTCCACACTTGAAATCTTCATATCTCTAAGCTCCTTCGCATACTCCCGCAGCTTGGAGGTGAGCAGGGTGTTCATTGCATCCGAGTTATTGCTGCTGGCTGTTTCAGGCATGTATGCCTTAGGAAGCACGCCGTATTTCTTGACCAAGTTGACGAACATGTTCCACTGACCTCCATCCGATAAGGGGTCTGCGAGGAGAAGGCTAACAACTCTACCATCCAGAGGCTCATTAATTGTCTCAATCACATTCTCCCTGAAGTAGTTCGCCTTCTCAAGC
>CAYTVK010000216.1:0-3979 GCA_964441725.1 uncultured Candidatus Bathyarchaeia archaeon
GGGTAGAGGACAGCATCCTTTCAGGGGGAAATGGAAGGAAGGCCCTAAATACCAAGACATTGAGCTAAACCTGAGCCCAGACGCCGAGGTTCCCCCCGGAAACTGGAAAGAGGTAATGTGGGACCCGGAGAGCATATGGATCGCAAGATGGAGGGACAAGCTCTCAGGCAAGATAAAATACGTCTGGCCCCACGACAGTAGCCCAATCAAGCAGAGAAAAGAGATAGAGAAATTCGACAAGGCTATTGAGTTGAAAAAGAATCTGCAAAAAGTAAGACGCTTCATTGATGAAAACCTAAAGCACGAGGACTTGAAGCGCCGTAAGACAGCTACAGTCTGTTACCTGATTAACGAGTTAAAATTCAGGGTGGGTGACGAGAAGGATGAAGATGAGGAGGCTGACACTGTTGGTGCCTCAAGCCTCAGGGCTGAGCATATATGCTTCAACGATGATGGGACTGTCACCTTTGATTTTCTCGGAAAAGACAGTGTAAGGCTGCTGCTCACCACTGCGCTTGATGAGAAGGTGGCAGATAATCTCAAAGAATTCATGGATGCAAGCGATGGCAACACACTCTTTGATGAGGTGAACAGCAGTGTGGTAAGCGAGTTCCTGGACGAGGTGATGGAGGGCATAAGCGCCAAGGTATTCAGAACATGTCACGCCACAGACGCTGTGGAATCTAAGCTAAAAGAGATAAAGGTGGACAAAGATGCTCCTGAATATATAAAGAAGCATGTGGCAACATTGGCTAATCTTGAAGCAGCTGTAACATGCAACCATAAACGCACTATCTCTGCTTCATGGGCGAAAAGCCTTGAACGGGGAAAGGAGCGGCTGGAAGAGCGCCGTAAAAAAGCCCGATTGAATCAGAGAAAATACAGGCAACGCATACAGGATATCGGCATAAAATACGATGAAAGAATAGCAAAATACGAGGAAAAACTCGAAGCAGACAAGCAAAAACTCGAAGAATACAAGAAAGAGCTAGAGACGCGCGAGAGGGAAGGAAAATCCACAGAAGGCGTTATGAAACGCATAGCCTCAAAGAAGAAAGTCGTCAGCAATAGCAGAAAACGCATAAGAGACACCAAGGCGAATCACAGGGAACGAATATCAAAACTCAAGGAAAGCATGGAAAACAGAAAACAAAAAGACACGGAACTAATCGAGAAGACAGAACTACAGATCGAGGCAAAAGAGCTAACCAGAGACTATAATCTAGGAACCAGTCTGAAGAGCTATGTTGATCCAAGAGTATATCTTGAGTGGGGAAAAGAAATCGATTACGATTGGCGTAACTACTATAGTAACACCCTTGTGAAGAAGTTTAGCTGGATAGAGCCTGAACAATCTGAGCAAGAGGCTCAATAACTCCTTTATCTAACCAACGGGTATTTGCCATGATGGATATACTCGGCTTGTTCAAGAGGACGATCCCCCGCTGGACACTGTTAAACCTAGTCTTAACCGTGCTCTCTATTGTTTCCGCGATTATTCTATCCCTCACCAATACGCTGTTTCCATCAACACAGGAGCTTCTTCAGTTTACAGTGATCTCTCTCTTGAACACTGTGTTTCTTATTTACTGGACCTTCTGGTTCATAATAATAGTTCCACCCGTGTTAGGTGCCCTTTATTTCTCCCGAAAAGAACCAGACTATTACCGATACGCTGTCCAAAACGTTGCAGCAGTTGTGATACTGTATTTAATCAAAATCATCTTCCACTTCGATATATTGGCATTAGCTGTTTAGCCGCCACCTATAGGCGGCATCACAAACACAATGTCTCCATCGGAGAGCGGTGTATCCCAGCCCTCCAATCCCTGTATGTCCACATTATTGATTGAGATGGAGAAATAATCTCTATGGTTTCCAGCTTCATCATAGACGAGGTTTGAAAGCTTGGGGAACTTTTCAATGACCTTTCTGAGTAAGGTTCCGATGTTTGCGCCTTCATTTAACCCTGAGTGCCACTCTCTAATCATCGTGTTATCATAGGCTATCCCATAGAAACGTACAGTAATCTTCAAGTCTGTTGGAACCCTTTTTGAATATCAGATACATAGGATTATGTGAGTTTTATGGCTGATGTAAGTGGGTACGCTGGCGCGGTGCTGAAAATCGATCTAACCGATGGCTCAATGGAGTCTATCCGTTTTGATGAAGAGACCCTAAGAAAATATCTTGGTGGAACCGCTCTAGGAGCGAAGATACTCTACGATATGGTTCCCCCAGACATCGTATTTGACGACCCTAGAAACATGGTATTCATAGGAGCAGGACCATTAAACGGAACAAGTATCGGCGGCTCTGGCTCAATAAGCGTAGTGACTAAGGGGGCATTAACTGAGGGGGCAACTAGCTGTCAGGCTAACGGGCTGTTTGGCGCTTATATGAAGTTCAGCGGCTTTGATGGCTTGATCTTAACCGGTAAGGCGGATAAATGGCAGTATTTGGTGCTGAAAAACGGGAAAGCTGAGTTAATGGATGCATCTGAACTGATTGGGTTCGACACCTACGAGGTTACTGACAAACTCCGTGAGATTCATGACGCCAAAAATAGATCTGCAAGTGTTCTATCAATTGGGCCAGCAGGTGAGCATGTGGTTCGATGGGCTGGGACTTTCGTTGATCACGGTCACAGCGCGAGCCACAATGGCACTGGGGCAGTCATCGGCTCAAAAAAACTAAAGGCAATCATAGCCTTCAGAGGAAGCGGAAGAATAGCTGTACATGACCAGAAGAAGCTGCTAGACATTTCTCAGAAAATGTATGATGACGTTGAGTATTTCAGGGGAACCATAGGCGGTGTAGCGAACATGTGGAAAAGCAATAGCGGGGCACTGCCCGTGAAAAACTACAGTACCTATGATTGGGGAGCAAAACCTGAGGAAGTAGATGAGTTCGTAGAGCAGACTCTCAGAGACAACTACCAGATTGAGAGAGTTCCATGCTGGGGCTGCCGGCTACTTCACGCCACCATGTTTGAGGTCAAGGATGGACCATACAAGTGCCTTGTAGATGAGCCCGAGTATGAGCAGATGGCCGCATGGGGACCTGTAACGGGAATCACTGACGTTGAGGCTACCATGATGCTCAGTGGTTTAACTGATCGGCTTGGATTTGATAACAATGAAGCTGGCTGGCTTGTAGGCTGGGTTATGGAATGTATGGAGAAGGGCTGGCTTACCGAGAAGCAGGTGGGATTCAAGATAGAATTCGGTGACGCAGATGGTGCGAGAAAACTACTTCAGATGACTGCGATGAGAGAGGACTTTGGCAACATATTAGCAGATGGCGTCAGACGTGCATCCATGAAACTCGGGGGCGAAGCAGCGGATGCAGCGGTCTATACGATGAAGGGAAACTCTCCAAGAGGTCATGATCACAGGGATAGATGGGCAGAGATGTTTGATACCAGCGTTAGCAACACGGGTACCATCGAGACCCATATGAGTGCAATGATTCCTGAGGCTCAGGGACCGTCAAACCCAATGAAAGTTAGTACTGAGGTTGCAAGAACCAAAGGCTTGATGCAGTTAGAGGATAGCGCCGTCACGTGCAGGTTTAACACACGGATGAATCATACAAGATTAGCTGCAGCGATATCTGCCTCCACGGGCTGGGATATGAGCCCAGATGAGGCTTGGGATGTTGGAAGAAGGGCGGTCAATCTTCTCAGAGCGTTCAACGTACGGGCTGGAATAACAAGCGAAAAAGACAGACCATCAAAGCGTTACGGCTCCACGCCAGTAGACGGACCCACCAAGGGTATCAGTATATTACCATACTGGGATGACATGCTCGGGAACTATTACGAGAAGATGGGATGGAGTAAAGAAGGTATACCAAAGAAAGAGACCCTAGAAAAACTAAGTCTGGACTGGGTCTGGAAAGACCTATCCCACCTATAACTTATGTAAGAATCACCAATCCACCTATAACTATCAGCAAAGTGCCGACCCCGCTTCGA
>CAYTVK010000217.1:0-3930 GCA_964441725.1 uncultured Candidatus Bathyarchaeia archaeon
GGTTGACCTCCCTCCCCCCCTCAGTCATCTTACCAAATTCATCTACTTTGTCTGTCTTTATTATCGGCTTGAAAATTAATTTATCCACCCGTCTGAATGTATAATATTATTTACAATTAGTAAAGTTTATATTACAATATGTAAAATAAGTTTTACAGAATGATGTATGGATAAAGAAACGTACAACCGGATAAGAGCAATAGTAGCAGCCGGACTGGGCATCGTAATGGCGTTCAGCGTACTACGAAACTCATGGGCACTGGCAACGGGCTCAGTAATTTTATCAATGATAATACTGATAGTCGCCAAACAGAAAGTGGATGTGGTACTATACGATGAGAGAACCAAAATCGTTAGAGAGAAAGCCGCAAACACGACCCTCGCTATTGTAACAGTCGGATTTGCAGTAATAGGCCTCGGATTAATAGAGACAAGCTTCTGGGGCTACGCAGCCAACCGAGACTTGGGCTACACATTCGCCTACATCGCCTTCATAATAATGGCGATTAACGCATTCTTCAACTGGTACTACAATAACCAAATGGGAGGCTAACCAGTGGAAAATACTATGAAAGTCCTACGAGCAGTAAAAGGAGTAACACAGGAGAAGCTTGCTGATGATCTTGGGGTAACCCGTCAAACCATCAATGCGGTGGAGTCGGGAAAGTACTCTCCAAGCCTTGAACTCGCATTCAAGCTCGCCCACTACTTCGAGACAACCATCGAGGAAATCTTTCACTACGAGCCATAGTTTTTTCAGTTTATCTTATATCAAACCATATGGTTATGCTTTTGATCCCATTGGAGTCAGATAAGGAAATAGACTGCGTTGGACTATTCTGCCCAGAACCCATATTCAGAGCCAGAACAGCCCTCGATGAGATGGAAAAAGGACAGATACTCAAAGTTACAGCTGACGACCCCGGCGCCGAATCAGACCTCAAAAACTTGGCTAAACGCCTCGGACACGAGATAGTTGAAATAACCCATGACGGCGACGAAGTGACTCTTTACATCAAAAAATAGCTTTTTTCTACCAATGTTTTAATTGAGGTATTCTCAAGAAATCCTGAACATATTATGCAGGCCTATTTTGATAATGGAGCCGGAAAACCCGTCGATCCAAGAGTACTAGAAGTGATGGATAAATGCCATCTTGAGGTCTATGGTAACCCTGCTAGTTTTCACAGCAGAGGATTCGAGGCATTAAAAGTCCTCAACGAGTCCAGAGCAAGTATCGCTAAGCTGATTAACGCTGAGCCTAGCGAGATCGTTTTTACATCAGGGGCAACAGAGGCTAATAACCTTGGATTAATCGGCTCGGCTAACAGAAATAAGAAGAAAGGCAACAAGATCATCATATCAGATGTAGAGCATATCAGTATACTCAACATCACAAAAGCTCTTTCTAGAGAGGGCTTTACAGTCGAGGCTTGCCCTGTTGATGAATATGGGGTTATTTTACTCGATGAACTAGAAAAACTGGTAGATGATAACACAGTTATTGTATCGGTAATGACTGCAAACGGTGAAATAGGCACCATTCAACCCATCAAAGAGGCTGCTGAAATAGCACATAAACATGACGCGTTATTCCATACTGATGCAACTGCCGCAATGGGTCAGATCAGGCTCGATGTAAAAGAATCCAATGTAGATTTAATGACACTCAGCAGCAACGATCTTTACGGCCCAAAAGGGGTAGGCGCCTTGTTTATCAAGAAAGGCGTCAGGGTGACACCTCACATGATCGGTGGAGGTCAGGAACAGGGAGTTAGATCAGGTACAGAAAACATACCTGGAGTAGCGGGGATGGCTAAGGCAGCGGAGATAGCAATTCAGGAGATGGAGACAGAGCCAAAACGCCTCACAGAGCTACGGGACTTGCTGATCAAAGGACTCTTGGAGGAGATACCTGAAAGTTATCTCAACGGGCACCCAACGCAGCGTCTACCAAACAACGCTAACATCAGGTGTAGCTACATCGAGGGAGAAGCACTAACAATGAGCCTAGACGAGGTCGGCATACAGGTGAGCACTGGTTCCGCTTGCGCTGCTAAAACCCTTGAACCCAGTCATACATTGCTTGCATGCGGTTTAGAACATGAGCAGGCTCATGGTAGTCTTGTTTTTACTTTGGGAAAGAATAATAACCGCCAACAGGTGGAATACGTAGTTGAGAAGCTTCCAGCGATAGTGAAGAGGCTAAGAGCCATGTCACCACTTACGCCGGAGGAGTTAAGATAAAGATGTATAGCGAAAAAGTCTTGGACCATTTCAAGAACCCGAGGAACGTAGGCGAGATAAAGGACGCCGACGCCGAGGGTACAGTGGGGAACCCAGTCTGCGGTGATATGATGACAATGTACATCAAGGTAAAGGACGACAAGATCGAGGAAGTCAGGTTCAAAACCTTCGGATGCGGTGCAGCTATCGCCACGAGCAGTATGACCACGGAGCTAGCTAAAGGCAAGACACTTGATGAGGCTCTAAAGATCACAAGACAGGATGTAGCCGATGCACTGGATGGACTGCCTCCAGTAAAGATGCACTGCAGCAACCTTGCGGCTGATGCGCTTCATGAAGCGATCAAGAACTATAAAGAGAATAAGGAGAAGAAAAAAGATGAGTGAAAAAGTAAAATGCGGTATCTGCGGAAAAGTGGTTGAGGGTGAAGATTGTCAGTTGATGACGGTCATCATTGATGAAGAGGGTAAGGAAACCAAGGTCTGCTGTACCCATAATATCCAAAAAAAAGAATAACCTATTTAACTAGCTGATAGTAGAATTGCTAGAAGGAGCAAAAGATAGAGTTGGATAAAGAAAAGTTAGCTTCATCTATATCCGCAGTAATGAATGCTCCATTAATCACGTTAGCAACATTCATTCCTTTGATACTGAAATTTGGTAAAGGAGATACATGGGACATCTTCTACATTACGAGCTTTTTCGGATGTATTCTTCCCCTCGTCAGCGTAGTGTTATTGGTTAAGAAGAAAATAATCAGTGACTTCTATGCCACCGAGAGAAATGAGAGATTTGTCCCATTCTTAACGACAATATTCAGTTACCTACTTGGAACAATTACGCTGATACTGATTCACGCCCCAGCGCCAATAACAGCCCTGATGGCCTGTTACATAATAAACGGCTTAGTGCTTGCCACAATCACTCTCAAGTGGAAGATCAGCATTCACGCCTCAGGTGTAACCAGCCCAGTTACTGCCTTGGTCTATCTGCTTGGAACGAGACTGATTCCATTATTCTTACTTGTCATCCCGGTGATCTGGGCTCGCCTTGAACTCAACGCCCACAGCAAGATGCAGCTAACCATGGGTGCTCTAATCAGCACAGCGCTTACGTGGATACAGATGGCGTTCTACATCCACTACGTATTTGTCTAAAAATAGAGGAAATTAATCCTTAACCTTCTTGGCTATCATCACACCGAAATCGTATGCCTGTTTCCACTCTTCCTCAGTGGGCTTGAAGGTAAAGTCCAGCTTATTCTCGATTAATTCGATACCAGTTAGCTGCATCTGTTCCTCGATAAATCTCTTAGCGCCCCCACCCCACCCGTAGCTGCCGAAGGCTGCTCCTATCTTGTTCATGGGCTTTAGTCCACGCATGTAGGCGAGGAACTCAGCCACTGTAGGATAGACGTGGTTGTTGAGCGTGGGGCTGCCGACCAGCACTGCTTTTGCTTCAAGTATATCGGTTATTACATCGCTTCGATGATTCTCTGTGAGATTATAGACTCTGCACTCTACGCCCTCGGATTTTACTCCCTCGGCTATGGCGTATGCCATGATCTTTGTACTATTCCACATTGTATCATAGGGGATGATTACCTTGGGTTTGGAGTAGCCGTCTATCCACTTCAGATACTTGTTCAGTATCCCTTCAATGTCTTTACGCCAAATCACACCA
>CAYTVK010000218.1:0-3921 GCA_964441725.1 uncultured Candidatus Bathyarchaeia archaeon
GGATCAGTCTTCTTGGGTGGTCTCTTCTTGATTCTCTTATACCCGTGATATGCTGCAACCGAGAATCCGCCTACAACAATTAACCCAGCTAAGATAGCCTGATAGTTTATTACGCTGTTCAGTTGGACTACCACGGTTCTGGTGACCGGGATAATGTACTCTGAGCCCGGGTGAGTTAAGCTAAAAGTGTAATCGTCTCCTTTTGGTCTTGTCTCCAAGTTTACTGTGAATATTGCTCTCCCATTCTCGTCCGTGTAAAGTGTCTGGGTTGTCTGGTTCGATGATACTAGGTTGATCTCCTTGTTTATCATCTGTGTGCCATGATTCGTGAGCAGTACTACCTCGATCTCCAGCGGGTCCTTCCATGTTCCCTTTTGCCTTACCTGGTAATTCAGGTCTGGACGCATACCGATTTTTGTGGATTGGCTCGTGCTGGTATCCGAGTTTGCTAGTTCATAATAGATGTCAACGTCTCTCAGTATCTCGTCATCAGGTAATACAAATGAGTAGGTAAACAACCCGTCCTCGTCAACGCTGGTTGTTCCGAGGAACTGGTCTTCAAGATATAATGCGACGTTCTCACCTCTTTCGGGTATCAGATCCTCTGCGTGGACTAACCCCGTTATGGATACTCTCTCTCCACGAGCTAGGGCGCTGATACTTGTTGGGGTTATTTGGAGCGGGATAGCTGTAAGGTTATATGTGACAATTGAACCGTTGATGAACAGATTTCCATCCCAAATTATATTTACTTGGTGATTTCCAGGCGCGTATATTTCATCGAAGCTGAAATAGCCATCATCATGAGTTGTCAATGTGTGATATCCGTCGCTTGATATGATGTAGAGATTATGAATGCTGATTGGGGCTTTGGTGTTCGTCTCCAAGAGCCTCCCCTCTAAGAAGGCGGGTCTATCCGCTATTACCCTTCTACTTGCGTTATAGTCGATGTATGAATGAGCCAAGATGCTTATCGGAGGATCACTTCTAGACCAGTTATAGACTGAGTTACCGAGAGTTATCGCATCAAGATAGTATATTCCTGGGGCAAGGTTCTGGGGAATATTACATTGAGCCTTGAATGTATTGTTCAAGGATATTGTTTTTCCGCAGAGAGCCCCGTCAAGGGTCTTGTTTTGCTTGAGATAGAATAAGGTTGTTAAACCATTAACGGGGTCGCCGAAAAAGTCGGTCACATATCCTCTGACAGTGAAATTATCCTCCTTGTAACATAGGTTATCTTGGTGCGTTATCCTCGTGACTGTCTGAACTGAGCCATAGCGAGTGTATCCGGGAAGCTGCTGTGCGACACCTGTCGCATCAAACCGTACCCATCCAATGTTTCTAAAATATGTCTCTGCCCAAGCGTGCGCCTGTTCAGGTCTCACAGTCTGTGAGTGTCGTACAGGGTTAATGTGGAATCCTATTACGAGTCTCATGGGGATTCCGATGCTGCGAGCCATCAGTACCAATGCGGAGTTGTAATGCATACAGACGCCTTCCTTGCTCTCAAAAAGAAACCATAACACGGGATCAACTTCCTCAGGTGCTGGAGAATATTCTAAGTTGTAGGCATAGTTTCCTTTGAGGTAGTCTTCAATTGCTTTAATCTTGTAGTAATCTGAGTCGATTCCAGCTGTGATCTCTTTCGTCATGTTTACTATCTGGTTCTGGACCTCGAATGGGATCTGAAGATATTTGAGGTCATACTGGGTATAGGCGTCTTCCAATACATCAGCATCATACTCCTTTAGGTTGTAGGAGACCTTGTACTCGTCATCAATCTGGGTCTCTGCCTTGAACATGAAGCTGTCGGGGTAATACAATAGACTCTGATCTGTTTCGACCTGAATCGGCTCCGAGATTATCGGAATATAGTTATTGATCGGGGTGATTGGTGAGATATAGATGGCTCTGGGCTCTCCGATATAGCGAATAGGAAGCACCTCTTGATTATACTCAATTTCATGTTTATCGTTTACAAGCCACTTGCCATAGTAGCTGCTGCCGGTCTGTACCCGGATATACGATGTACCGGTGACACCTGTAATATTGAATAGTGTATTCTGTAAACCACAGCTGGCGTTTAACTCCACAAGCTGAATACCGTCAACATCGGTATCGATACCCCAATCAAGAGGAGAATCACCTTCACCTCCTACCTCAGCTCCTGACTGGTTCATAAACGGTGGTCTCGGCAATATTCGCTGTATAGGAACATTTGCAACAGTGGCTATTGCGGAGGAGAGTAAGATGAGTGACATTACTAGTACTACATAAATTTGTACTTCCCTTGTCATCACCATCATCCCGCCTACCTTACTGTGCTCATTAGTCTATCTGATTGAATATAATACTAAACTTTAGAACAAAAGATATTGCTCGTCAAGGTTTCTTGATGAAAACCGTTAAACTCATTGGTCTTGTAGAGAAACCATTTACGTGTTCAGGAAGTGCTACGTGGATTGAATGATTTGAAGAAATATAATTTTTTCATGGTTTTACTGGTCATAGGCACAGCTGGTATAGTAGTATTTGACGCGCGCACTGCATTAAATTTACCACAAAAATACCACCAATATGCTTGTTACATGAGACTAATTCTGGTTTTTCATAGAAATATAATATACTATGCATGCTTTGGTTCCTTGATAAATACCCACGTAACCATAAAGCAAAGCAAACTTCCCACAATATATGCGTAAACTGGGGCAGAATGGCTGATATTATCATAGATAAATCCACCGAGAATACTGCCACCAGCCAAAGGAATCAACTCAAAGAACCTCTTACTGGCCATTACCCTGCCTCTCCTATCCTCAGGAACTAAATCAGCCCAAAGCGCCTGTGTAGAGCTAAAGAAAATAACGTTAAACAAACCAATCACAGGAGCAGCCAACGCAATTACAAGAAAACTTGGATTAATCAACAAAATAGGCAACGTAACGGCGGTCAAAGCGTAACCAAATAGAAGAGGCTTAACCCTCCCCAATCTATCAATGGCTCTACCACAAGGAATAGCCAGAACAATCACAGTCCCCGCAACAATGGTAGCAAGATAACTTAACTGGACCCCGGACATACCCAAGTCATTAACGAGAAACAACGCTAAAACAGTGTTAAACATCACATTCGGCAACATATAGAGCAACTCGACGGAGAGCAACACCGTTAACATCCGCGGCACCTCACGCCACACCCCCATTCCTTCACCGAATGTTTTCGCGTCACTGAAACTGGCAGCTAGATCCTTCACAGTTACCTCTGGCTTATCCGTTTCTTCAACAATCCTAGACCTCAAAACAGAAGCAGCTAAAAAAGCCAATGAAACCAACCCAAAAGCTACTCTTGATGCACCGATAACCCCATATCTAGTGAAGAGCAGCCCCGCGATAAGAGGAGAAGGCGTTGTGCTTGCGTTGGTTATGAGATTGATGAGACTATACCCTGTACCACGTTTATCCTTGGGCAGAGACTCAATAGTGATAGCGTCGAAGCTAGGCGTATATATCCAACATAAACTGGTCAAAATCGCCCCAAGTAGTATAAAGTGCCAGCTAGGAGCAAATGCATAGAATAGATAACTAAACGAAGCGAGAAGCGTCATAACTATTATCAGTCTTCTTCGGCGATACTTGTCAGCCAGCGTTCCTCCTGGAAGTTTAACTATGGCTTCTGCTATGGTTGCTGCTGCACCTATTAAGCCGAGAATTGTAGCTGAGCCTCCGAGGGCTGTTACGTAAAGCGGGTAATACGTGTAAGCCATTTCCCTCGAAAAGTCTACGAGAAGCCAGCCAAGTAGAAGTATTAAGAAGTTACCTTTTATGAAGTTAAATTCATATAAAATATTTTTAAACGCTTTCAAGGATTAAGCGCTCCTAATTATTACGCTCTTAAACTGCTAGTAGATACCATATTTAA
>CAYTVK010000219.1:0-3912 GCA_964441725.1 uncultured Candidatus Bathyarchaeia archaeon
CTTCGCCATACCATCATCACCTGAAAGAGAATATTTGAATCTAACCCGAATATGTCATCTGTAAATATTTACTAATATATACATAGATTTAATAATTGGCTGGGTTTTCTATGCCTTGAATACCTAGATCTTAGTAAATCTATTTTCTAAGTATCAATCACGTAATAGGAGTGAAAGTATTGGGTTATAGAGAAAGGCGCAGATATGACAGTGGTCCGAAAGAGATGCATAAGATTATCTGCAGCGATTGTGGACAGGAAGCCGAGGTTCCATTCAAACCAACAGAAGGCCGACCAGTCTACTGTCAGGAATGCTTCAAGAAGCATAGACCACCACGCAGATACTAAATATCTGCAATATCTGCTGGATAATCCGCGAAGGTGGGTTTCCAAGTATTTTTTTATTAATATTATGATACCTTTAAATGGCACCAACATGTCTCTGGGCTGTCACGTCGAACATATTCATGTTTATAGCTGACAAGGCGACCGCATGCGTAGTTTAGTGATATGAGTAATAATAACGTATGCAGGTACAGAATTTCAATGATCTACCCCTAAGTAAAGATGTTTTAAGGGGTATCAAGGCGTTGGGCTTTGAGAAGCCGTCGCCTATTCAGGCTCAATCAATTATGCCACTGCTTGAGGGCAGGGATGTTATTGGGCAGGCTCAAACTGGGACAGGTAAGACAGCGGCTTTCGGTATCCCAATGGTGGAGTCAATCGACATCAGTGATAAGAGGGTGCAGGGGCTAATCTTGGCTCCTACCCGTGAATTAGCTGTTCAGATCGCTGAGCATATTTCAAGGATCAGTAGATACACAGGGATCAAGGTTTGCCCAATTTATGGTGGTGAGAAGATCAACCACCAGATAAGGCAGCTTGAGCGGGGAGTTCACATCGTAGTCGGGACGCCTGGAAGGATTATAGATCACCTGAACAGGGGTACTTTGAAGCTGAAGACAGTACGGATGGTGGTCTTGGATGAGGCTGATAGGATGCTGGATATGGGCTTCATCAATGACATCAACAAGATACTGGACAAGGTCCCGAAGCATATGCAGACCAGCCTATTCAGTGCCACGATGGACCAGAACATCTGGAAGATCTGCAACAAGTATATGGATAAACCCGAGAAAATACTGGTAAGCAAGGACGAGATCACCCTTGAGCAGATCGAGCAAAGATATGTCAAGGTAGATCATATGAGCAGATTCCCAATACTAAAAGAGATCATAGATGAACAGGGAATCGAGAAAGCCATCATCTTCACGAGAACCAAGAGAGGCGCATACTCGCTTGCAAAAAAGCTGAAGAACAATGGATACAATGCCAGTGCTCTGCACGGTGATTTAACTCAGCCACAGAGGGATAAAGTGACTCTCGGGTTCAGGAAGGATAGGATAGACTTCTTGGTGGCAACTGATATCGCGGCAAGGGGTCTTGATATAAGCGGCATCACTCACATCATCAACTTCAATATGCCACAAGAAAACACCGCATACTTCCATAGAATAGGAAGAACGGCGAGAATGGAGAAAGAGGGAACCGCTATCACATTTGTCGCCCACGATGAGGAGAAGGCGCTAGAAGAGATAATGGCTCAGACCAGCACAAAGATCACTGAGTTGAAGACCAGTGTTCAGGTTAAGAATGGCCCACCGGAGAAGTATAAGGCGACCTGTAAGAAATGTGGTAAGGAGTTCGAGTTACCGTTTAAGCCCAAAAGTGACAGACCTGTTTTTTGTCTGCCATGCCTCAAGTCCAATAGGCGCCAGAATAATCGAAGACACTAGACCCGTCTTTTCTAATACAACTTAGCCTGATTCTTTTTGGATCGAATTGAGTTCTAACCCAGTTGTACTGATAAAGACCACCATGGGTGACATTAAAGTCGAAATATACGAAGAAAAAAACCCCATTACATCAGCTAATTTCCTAAGGTATGTTGATGAAGGGCTCTATGATGGTACCAGTTTTTTCAGAACTGTACTGATGGATAATCAGCCCAACAACGATGTGAAGATCGATGTAATCCAAGGTGGACAGGTTCTCAAGGAGAAGGAGTACGAGCCAATCAAGCTTGAGAGGACAACTCTTACAGGGTTGAGGCACCTCGATGGAACCATCAGCATGGGGAGATTCCAGCCTGACTCAGCGAAGAGCAGTTTCTTTTTCTGCATCGGCGATCAACCAGAGCTGGATTATGGCGGTAAACGTAACCCGGATGGTCAGGGGTTCGCTACCTTTGGCATGGTTAGAGATGGGATGGATGTGGTTAGGGCTATTCAGGTTATGCCCCATGAGGAGCAGAGACTCACTCCGCCCATCGAGATCATCAGTATAAGAAGAACCTAGGCTACATTGATCTCCAACAGGTCTTCTCCGATGATTACTTCACCGTAGAAATCCCTCTGAATCTCTTCAACCATGGCATCCAGTAACCCTCTGGGTTTCTCCCGGATATGGACAAGAACTATTCTGGAAACTTTTGCCTCCTTTGCTATTTTGCCTGTCTCAGTAGATGAGCTCAATACATATCTGGAGATAAGCTCAGTGTCATGGTCAACTATCTCCTCTCCACTGAGATAGCAGCACATCACAAGGGTATCGGCGCCTCTAGCTAACTCAACGAGTGAAGGAGACTTTACAGCATCACCGCTTATCACGGTGGATTCACCTCTGGATTGAACCAGGTAGGCGAGACACTCCCATTCTTCACGACTCAGCCCCAAGCCGTGCCCGTGATCAACATCTGCTGCAAACACCTTCCAATTAGACCCCTCACAGACAAGCCCTGATCCCACATCACGCACCTGTACCATTTCACGGATATCCACAAGCTTCTCATGGGTTAACTCTGTCTCGGATAACCTGTACCAGATATCCCGTTCATAAGCTTCGAAAAGATGAGCTACCATCTTCTCTATGCCTTTTGGTCCATAAACATGTATCGTCTGGTTACGTGCCTTGTTCCACGCTGCAAACAATAAGTCTGCTAAGCCACCGGTATGGTCGAAGTGAAGATGAGTTATGAAGATATGGCTGTAATCTGTTATCGGTATTCCTGCTTGTACTAGTCTCGCCGCTACTCCACGGCCCGCATCGAAGATCAGATTATCAGTGTCGGTGGATATCAGCGTGCTTGGCCCCATTCGCTTAGGATCAGGTCTGGGTCCACCTGTTCCCAGTAATGTGACTCTCATGATTAGAAGAAAACTTTGAATGATTTAAAAAGTAACTAGAGAAACAGGTTTTTGGGGTTGGAGTTGTTTCTCAGCCCTAGTCTGTTGTTCCTTTTTTCATTATTTCTTCGGTTACAGTCCACTTAACCCTGTCACCCTGACATAAATTAACCAAGGACATGAATGAATTAGTAACACTTGGAGAAAATTCACTCCATAGAAATCAACAGACCAAGATAATTCTCACACTAATCCTCATGATTATAGCAGCCATCTCGTTCCTAATACTAAACACAAACGCAACCTTCGTAGAGATGGAGAAAACCCACGTACCCCACCAGCCAACATACCAT
Source organism: uncultured Candidatus Bathyarchaeia archaeon (assembly GCA_964441725.1). Classification (GTDB taxonomy): domain Archaea; phylum Thermoproteota; class Bathyarchaeia; order TCS64; family TCS64; genus RBG-16-57-9. The sequence continues at coordinate 3,538 of CAYTVK010000219.1, forward strand.
AGAGGCGAAAACATCCTCTTCAACATCACATTGACGGTGTACGAGGAAAACGGCGGACAGATAATAAGCATAAGTGACCTGAACATAACAGACACACTACCACCGGGACTAACCTATCTCCTAGGCAGCCAAGTATCAAACCCGGCTGCGGTTTTCACAGACTCTGGGAATGGTACGCTGAAATGGGTCTTTGGAAAGGGACCCTTTGACCAGACTCCACCTCATGCCAATGTACAATTCAATGTCACGGTGGATTATGACGCAGCCGAGAACATCGTACTGTTAAATGTGGCTGACGCGTTTTATCATGAGACAGGCAGTGGCGTCTTTAGCAATCCCAGTGTAACTGAGGTGGTTCACGTTGTCTTCCCTATA
>CAYTVK010000220.1:0-3904 GCA_964441725.1 uncultured Candidatus Bathyarchaeia archaeon
AATTCAAACCTTTTCAACTACTAAACCCGATATTAATACACTTATGAACCCAAGAAACAGAAGAAAGACACTATAAACCACAGAGGGGGGAGGGGGGGTCAACCCATCCCAGCTCGTAACAGGCTCCTCCAGCCTAAACCAGCCCCAGAACAGCCCAGATCATGTCCCGAATAGTGACAAAAAGCGATAGGGTAACGGGTAAATAATGACGAAAAGCGTCATGGTAACGAAAAAGCAGGACTAAACCCTGTATCGCTCACCCCTCACAGGGGGCTCCACGGACCCATAAATCTCCCTGAACTTATCAGCCCCCTCAGTGTGCACCGGAAACACCTTACCCGGAGCCACTGTGCCGAGCGCAGCCTCAAGGTCACCCCTGCTCATATGCCCACTGGCATGCAGTTGATGATACTGTAAACCAAAGTGCTCAAGCCAGTTATGAAGCACAGTCTCCTCAAGGTCCTCATCGGTGAAGGGCTCACTCATACTGTAGATAAAGTGGCTACCAGCTTCGGGTCTGATATCAATCAACTCAGTGAAGCTATAGAAATCAAGATTCACAAGATACCGCTTCGGGAAACGACGCAGCTCCTCACTCGTAACAAGGCGATCCAGATACTTGCGCTCCCAGACATAGTAATCCTTCTCATCGTACTGCCCAGACTTCTTCCGCTTATAATAGACCCTGATAAAGTCATCATGCATGGGATCAGGCATATCAAGATGCTCATCCCCCTGAAGCGCCTCTAGCAGATAAGCCGTCTTTGGGTGAATCACCAATACTCGTCCACATTCACGGGCAGCCTCATAGAACGTCCTCCAGCGATCAATATCCCTGCTGGGCTGAGTGAAAACCACAGACTTACCATCACGATCAGCCTCAGCGCAAACCTCCCTAACCCCAGCTGCCACCTCAGCCTCACTCAGATGCTTCCGCTTACCGCTTCGCACCATACGGGTGCCCTCACAGATCATCACATCCGGCTCAGCCTCATGGGCTGCCTGCAGGAACTCGCGAGTCATGTCCCCGCGGCTGCCATGAATCCGCATATCGCCGCTGTACACGATGGTGTTCTCGCTCGTATGGATGATGTACCCATACGCAGCCGGGATGCTGTGATCCACGTGAATCGGATGAACCTCAAGATCATCAACCTTGATCACATCACCTGTCCTGAACCCGCGGTAATCATGCCGCCCATAACTAGCAAAGGGACTTGTCTTCTCCATAACATCCATGAAAAACCGGGTCCCCTTCCCCAGATAAACAGGAATATCCTCATCAACGAAACCAAGATGATTCACATGATCAGCGTGAGCATGAGTCAGGAAAACCCCCTGAAAACAAGGCTCCTCATAACAGAGATCAGTAAACCCCAACATCTCCTCAGAGTAAAGCCCACTGATACGGGGAAGCAACCCGAACTCAAAATAATCCCTGAGACCATTCCCGCGACGCGGCTGAAGCCAGTTGATAAAATACTCTGTACCCATATCGAAGCTCTGACCAAAATCCAGCCAGACGCGGGTACCCCCATCCTCCAGCAGAATCTTGTTCCCCCCGATCTCGTTCACACCCCCATAGAAAGTAAGGAACACCATACCATCACTGAACGCCCCACAGTATATTATCTCTTGGGTAAGGAATAATACCCCCGAAAACACCAGATACACTATGCCAGCCAAAGCAGTTGCAGTAACAGGCTTCAAAAACAGCGGAAAAACCAGAGTAGTCACCGCCCTCACAGCGGAACTCACCAAGAGAGGCTACAAGGTAGGTACTATAAAACATACAGGCGACACCATCATACTGGACACCCCCGGTAAAGACACGGCTAAACACAGGGAAGCAGGCAGCACATCCACAGCCATACTACAGGAAAACCAGACAGCAATATTCCTAGACCAACGCCTCACCCTCCAGCAGGCAGCCGCTAAACTAGGACCCCTCGACTACCTCATCATAGAGGGCTTCAAGACGCTGAACACTCACGCAAGGATACTGGTCCCACGAGATAACCTAGAGCTTGACCAGCTACGAAACGACCTAGAGATCGCCATAGTGAACCTCCCGGAATCCAAGTTCCACAAAGCCACAGAGATACCCCAGCTTGAACTAACACAGATAGAGGAACTAGCAGACATCGTCGAGAACAACGCCTTCCCCCTACTACCGGGAAACGACTGCCACAGCTGCGGCTACCCCGACTGCAAGACAATGGGGGCAGCGTTGTTGGCTCATGAAGCCCAGATAACCCAATGCGTAGGCTACCACTCAGAGTTCACCCTCAAGGTAAACGACGCCGACGTACCACTGGGTGACTTTACTCGAAACGCGCTGCAGAACGTGATCCTCGGCTTCATCAAGACCCTGAAGGGCGGAGAGGGAGCCAGAAAGGTAGAGCTGGAGTTTGAACAAGAATGAGTGATCAGCCGCTGCATATCTGCATAGACAGTAACGAAGCCAGTAAACAGCACAGCATCATCACCTACCTCAAATTCAACGGCTTCAACCTCGATGTAAAACCCCTAGACGTATGCGACTACGTAGTAAGCGATAGAGTAGGAGTAGAACGCAAAGACGCCTCAGACTTTTTAGGCAGCATGAAAGACGGACGCCTATTCAACCAAGCCCGAGACATGGCTGAGGTCTACGAGAAGCCAGTCATCATATTGGAGGGCTCCATGAAGAAAGCCCTCAAACGCAGCCACATGAAACCCAGCAGCATATACGGCGCCATGAGCAGCATCGCCCTCGACTACGGCGTAAACATCATCCCAACAGACGACCCAGACTCCACAGCCGTACTACTCCACAGACTAGCCTACAGGGAACAAGCCAAAGAAGAACGCACCATACAGCTACGCAGCATCAACCGCAGCCTACCCCTCCACCAGCAACAGGTCTACCTCCTCAGCGGGTTACCCCAGATAGGAACCACGCTCGCGGAAGACCTGCTGAACACATTCGAGACCCCATACGAGGTGCTGGTCCAGTTCGCGGAAGCAGAGGTACACACCAGCCCATCCGGTAAGACCAAACGCCTCACGGGGCCACTGACAGGCGTCAAAGGCGTCGGCCCAAAGATAGTTGAGAGCGCCCAGCAACTCCTACACGAATCCTACCCACAACTATGTGGAGTCAAGAAGGAGTAATCAGCCTTCAAGGAAATAAGTAAAAAGGTGTTACACCTACCTTAATCTATGAATCAACGTAAACTAGCCTTCATATCGTTGTTAATCGCCACGCTACTGGCGCCGTTATGCATCGCACACTCAGTTGAGGTATACACCAAGCCAATATCGCTGCCATTACCCACCCTCCCTGAACCTGTACTCACAGGTGGGACCTTAAGGGTGGAGATCGACGCCAATCAGCCTCAGAGCGTATCAGCCAGCATCGTCTCACAGTACGAGGAAGCATCCCTGACCCTCACGAGCGGGCCCACTGAGGAGGGATCAATCTGGGTACTTGAGTTCAAGGTCCCGGATGTACGTCCCGGACTCTATGACCTGCACATCACTTATTCTGGAAACGACTACGTGCAGGAGCGCAGCGTATGGGTAATGGACCAATGGCCAAGCAGCCTCACCATCACCCAGATAACTGATATCCACCAGCCATACGGTGGAGTAAACTTCACCCAATGCATCTACGAGCAGAACCTCATGCACTCAGACATGATACTGGCCACAGGGGACATCGTGGACGTTGAGACCATCAGGGCAGCCTGGGAGAACCTGCAGGGAACCATGGAACATGGCTTGGTTCCTATCTATCTGCTTGCGGGCAACCATGATCACACCGAGGGCGCTAAATATTACAAGCAGTATGGCGGTAAGACCAATTACACTGTGACTATAGGCGACTTCTTCATCGTCTGCCTCAACAGCGACGGAGGCG
>CAYTVK010000221.1:0-3884 GCA_964441725.1 uncultured Candidatus Bathyarchaeia archaeon
AGCCAAGGCATAGGACCCCCCTCAAACTCCGTCCCCAAGTACTCGTTATACCAGTCAATGGTCATTATCTGCCCATCAGGGTTCGCGCTGGGGAATAGTAATAGTACAACATTCTCCCTGATCCTTTGAATCAGGGGCTCATCGCTGGTCAACAACCTATAAGCGAAATCACTGGAAACCTGAGTACCACCCACTTCACTCGCGTGAATACTCATAGTCATCGCTACAACGGTTTTACCATCCTCGACAATCCGCTCAATCTCGGAGTCACTTACACCCTCAGGGTGACTTATACTCCAAGCGTCCTTCCTTATTCCTTCAAGGTTATTGAGGTTCTCAGGGGACGAGATGTACACCACTATCATGGGGTTGCCCATGGTGGTCTTACCTTCCTCAACTACCTTGATCCTGTCAGATGCCTTATCCAGCATCCAGAAATACTCAACGACCTTATCCCAGCGGACAAGCTTTCTATCAGTACCAGGCTTGAAGCCATAGAACTCCTCAGGAGAAACTAACTTTGCCATAGGCAATCAGTACCTTGAATTATTATTTAAGACTCAGTACAAGCTGCCTGCAAACTGCTCAGGTTCCTAGGGTGAAATCCCACGGTTTTTATTTAAATAGTTTATATACTGGAATACGTGAATACATTAGGAAAGACATGAAGTTTGTCCAGTTAAAAACCATAAGAGACTTGGTTATGCTAGTTGCGAGCTCTCCCGCGACAAACGTCATCCAGCACCTCGAAAACAGTGGACATATCTACTTCGTAATCGGGGGAACACTTAGCGAGGTCTTCATGTACCTCGTCAAACAGGATGAACCAATGCCAGGAAGCTTCATCACATACAACAGTTACACAGGCGAGATAGGAACAAGCGAAAAACTATCCACCGAGCCCAACATGAACAGTTTCCCGGTGATAGAGATCCAGAAACAGGACCTCATCACAGCCGAGACATTAGAAACACTAGCGAAACTATAACTGGACCATTAGAAAATAGGTGAAAAAAGAAATGGACTTTGAAGATGACTTTGACGATGACCTCGATCTCGACGATGAAGACCTCAAACGCAACGAGATCGACCAAGACCTAAGCATCAGCATCGAAAACGTGGTAGCATCAGCGAGCCTAGACCAGAAAATCGACCTACTGGCCATAATGAAGGTATTCAGAAATGTCGAATACAGGCCGAAACAGTTCCCAGGTCTAGTGTTCAGGCTCAAACGCCCAAAAACCGCCACCCTGATATTCGGCTCAGGAAAGATGGTCTGCACAGGCGCTAAGAGTGAGAAGATGGCTAAAAGAGCCGTAAACAAGGTTGTACGTGAACTCAAGAACAATGGCATAATCATCTTGGGTAAGCCCAAGATCGTTATCCAGAACATCGTAGCCTCGGCTAACCTCCACGGCAAGATAGACCTTGAGACAGCGGCAGACATCATGGAGAACGTGATGTATGAGCCAGAGCAGTTCCCTGGCCTCATCTACAGGATGGGTGAGCCCAAGGTAGTGATGCTGCTGTTCGCGTCAGGTAAACTCGTCTGCACAGGCGCAAAGCACGAGGATATGGTCAAGGAAGCTGTAGAGAAGCTACACGAGATACTCAAAGACTACGACCTAATATACTACGATTAGAGGCAAAAAAAATGCCCTCAAAAGACACAACCGAGCAGAAGGCCCTAAAACTCGTATTCGAGGCAGGAGAAGACGGACTATTACAGTCCGAGCTATGGAAACACCTCGACGTAAGCAGTCGAGAAGGAAGCCGACTAGCCAAGAAATTCGAGGAAAAAGGCAAAGTAATACGGGAAAAAGTACTCAACGAGGGACGATGGACATACAAGCTCTTCTTCAAACGAGAGCCTGTTACACTGGAATCCGTCGCAGGATGTCCTTGCCTCATCTGCCCAGAAATAGACAAATGCTTCAGGGGTGGCATAAAAGACCCCAATGTATGCCTAGACCTCTCAACATGGATCGATCCACGTATAAGTTCTCAGCCAACAGCAGAGTGAGACAGATACATTGGATGATAATACAAAAGAGATATTGAGGTACGGGGTAACATTCATCGCCCTAATCGCCCTTTTTTATGGAGGAACAGTAGTACTCCGCAACGTTCTTGGAACATCTAACCCCATGATGGTTGTAATCAGCCAGAGCATGGTTCCTAACCTCGGGGTCGGCGACTTCATCTTCGTCGAATCAATAAACAACTTCGACAACGTTGTGACAGGGCCTCCTCTTGATGGCGATATTCTGGTGTTTATGAGACCCGGATACTTGGATGAGTACATTGTTCATCGAGCCATATCCGGCACAAAGACGGACTCAGGCTGGGTTTACCAGACAAAAGGCGATAACAACTACGTTCAAGATGGATTTCTTGTACCCCAAGACCTAGTTATAGGGAAGGTAATCAACAGGTTTCCAATTGTGGGATACTTCAGCCTATTTATTAAAACCATGAAGGGCTTCGGATTGATTCTAGCGTTGATGGTAGTTGCTTTCTTCTACGATAACGTTCTGCCAAAAAAAACTGAAAACGTGAAAAGCAAGTTTAATTACTTCACTTTAATTCCGTTCCTCGCAGCTCCACTGATAATACTCAAGATATGGATACAGCCATCAGACCACCAGATGCTGGAGACATTAGCCCTCGCCTCATGGTATCTCGGGTGCTTTATACTTCCATTAACCACTGAGGACGACGACATGGGGCTAATGTTCTGGCTGTACCACTTGGTATTGCTTATGATACCCATCGCCTGCGATCTCGTGTGGTGGACCGCGGGAATAACGCCGAGTAACTGGTGGCCAATCCAGGGAAGCACAGTGCCCATCTCGTTGCTTTTAATGAAAGAGACATCTCTCTTCGACGTAGAATTCAACTACATACTCCTATGGCTCGGACCGGGAATACTTCTATTTCTAGGACTAATATACGCGAAGAGAAGCAAATATGGCCCCGTAAAGAATCTGAGCGATCGACTTAGAAACCTATAACTATTTTTAAACAAATCTGAAAAGATGAAAAAAGGGTAAGATATTAGTATTACTCTATTGTCATTATGGTACTATAGACCGCGGGTAGCTGGCGCTCGATGGTCAAGACTGCTCCAGTAGCTGGGCGCAATTCGATCCTAAACTCCTCATATGGGTGAGCATATACCGCATCCTGTGATGCTGGAGTTGGATCAACCATTGAATCGTAAGCCAACTGAGTGAAGTTCACCATTACCTTGAATCTTTCACCTGTCTCACACAGTGAGTCGCCGTCATCATTGACACCAACGATGGTCATGCAGGTACCATTCGTATTGTAGATCTCGCCGTGAACCCTAGCGTTTGTGTATGTTGCTACGAGTTTACTGTCGTCTAGGTCAACTGGTGTGTGTCCTTGGCTGAGCTTGATGTAGAAGGTCAGCTTTACAAGGTCAATGTTTGCCTGATCTCCACCTGTATCATTGAATTGTCCAATTACTCCGCTATCAATTAGCAACGCACTACTCGCCTCACTCATACCGCTTGAGATTACTGACTGAGCCTTCTCAGCTGTCAGGAAACCCATGTTGAGTACAACGAATGCGAACGCTGCCGCCGTGATAACGAATGCTACAAGTATAATGGCTGTTTCGAGTCCGGTCATACCACTTCTCTTGGTTAGTTTCATTTCTTGTTTCTCCTCCCCTGTTTGGGGCACTGAGCAAAAAAGTCTCTAAAGCACTATATAGCGAAATGTCTGAGAAAATTATCTACATACATTCACTTTGTTTCATAAAAGTGTTGAAAAAGAGTGTAAAAAAGGAAAGGGTTAGGTCTACTCTAGGACCATTATGGTGTTGTAGACCGCTGGTAGCTGGCGATCGAGGGTTA
>CAYTVK010000222.1:0-3837 GCA_964441725.1 uncultured Candidatus Bathyarchaeia archaeon
AGTGTCTGTATCTCGCCGTCCCTGATGATGTATTGGTCGTTATTCTCTGAGCCCTTCATCTCTGCTACTCGTACACCGGCTCCGAACTCCACCGCCTTCACCGCTGGGATGCTGTAGAAGGCTTTGGCGAGGTCGCCTTCAAGTGTATCGAATATTGGGTCTCCTATTCCCTTTGGCGGATTCAATGCCATGCATTTTACTTTTCCACCAACACTGTCGCCATCTGATCTAGCGTCCTCGATTTCCCTGATCATGGCTTCAGCGGCTTTTTGATCCGAGCATCTGACAATGTTGTCCTCAATATGCTCCAATGAATCCACTTCAGGCGCTATGACGTTGCCTATCTGCTGAGTGTAAGCCACTACTTTGGTGTCAATTGTATCCAGTAGCTGCTTAGCGACGCTACCAGCCATGACGAAACCAGCTGTAATCCTGCCGCTGAATCTACCCCCACCGCGAGGGTCCTGATACTCGCTGTATCTAAGACCAGTTGCGTAGTCTGCGTGACCGGGTCTGGGGGTCCATCTTGCAGCAAGGTACTTGGATGAGTCCCTGTCCTGATTCTTGATTATTATTGTGAGGGGGGCTCCTGTAGTGAATCCGTTGTAGAGCCCTGTGAGTACCTCAGCTCTATCCTCCTCGTTTCTAACTGTGGTGACGCTGCTCTGTCCGGGTCGACGCCTATCCAAGTCTGCTTGAAGACGAGTCATGTCCAGTCTGAGCCCAGCGGGGCATCCGTCAATCACTACGCCGACGATGCTTCCGTGGCTCTCGCCGATGCTGGTTATCTTGATGTTTTTTCCCAGTGTATTCATTTTATAAGTGCCCCTATTTTTTCTAGGTCTGCCCAGAACTCTGGGTATGATTTTGATACGCATTCAGGGTTCATTATTGTTGTCTCCCCATCGGCTGCTTGGGCGAGTGCCGCGAAGCTCATGGCTATCCTGTGGTCGTTGTGCGGATTGATATTTGCACCGTGGATCGCTCCACCTCTGATGGTTACCGATGTATCACTGCTTGTGATGTTTACACCCATCTTCTGCAGCCCCTCAATCATGGCAGCTAACCTGTCTGATTCCTTGATCTTTAGCCTAGCTAACCCAGTCAGCCTGCTTTCTCCCTCAGCCACCGAGCAGAGACATGCCACGATGGGGAAAAGGTCCGGATAGTCACTGAGATCGGTTTCAATGGATGTTAGATCACTCTTCTCTGTGGTTATACGCTTTCCCGTGAATTTGATGTAGGCCCCCATCTCCTCAAGGATACGTATGATCTCCCTGTCAGCTTGACAGCTCTCTATTTCGAGGTTATCCACATGGACTTTACCCGATATAGTCCCGGCTGCAAGCATGAACGCCGCGCTGGACCAGTCCCCCTCGACGCGGATTCTTTTTGGATGATACCTTCCGAGGGGTACATGAATATCGTTCAACGCCTCCGAGTGCAGAGGGTTTACCCCTGATTTCCTCATGGCTTCTATGGTCATCTCGACGTAGGGCTTGGACTCCAGTTGAGTTGTAACCTTGAGATCAACGGGACAGACAGCGTATGGAGCCGCCAATATGATGGATGAGATGAACTGTGAGCTAACATCTCCACGTATCTCTGCAGAGCCCCCCTTCATTCTACCCTGAACGGTGATTGGGGGGTATCCGTCTCGGCTCCGGGTTTTAACGCCCAATTGCTCAAGGGCTTCAAGAAGTGGCTGATTGGGTCTCCTGATCAGTGAAGGGGCTCCTGTTAATGTGCATGGTTCGGCTTGTAGGCTGCAGAGTCCTGTTAGTAGCCTTAGTGTTGTTCCTGATTCTTTGCAGTTAATAATTGAGGAGGGCAGAGTTAATGTTCCCCCCGCTACCTCCCAGTCATCTCCCTTATCTTTGATCACTACACCCAGTTTTTTCAATGCGTCAACAGTAGCAATTGTATCACCGCTTCTCAGGGGGGCTTCAACCAGACTCACTCCATCCGCAAGAGCAGAGGTGATGAGGTGACGATGAGTCATGCTCTTACTCGGGGGAGCGGTTATCGCACCTGTTAGAATGCTTGGTTTGAGTGTGACACTCATTTTAAAGCCTCCAGAATATTTGACACTGCGTCTTCAGGAGCTATATTGGTGGTATCTACTGTTACTTCTGCATATTTTCTGTAGACTGGCTCCCTTTTCATGAGAAGCTTGAAAGCTACCTCAACCGAATTGGGCACATCAAGCAGGGGTCTGCTGTTATCCTCGTTAGTTCGCCTGATAATTTCATCCAAGAAAGCTGATAGATACACCATCCTCGATGATGCTCTTAGCTTCTCAGCGTTCACAGGGTTAACAATAGCTCCTCCACCGCATGCAATAACCATTCTATCTCTTTTTGAGAGCTTCATGACGAGTTCAGTCTCCCGTTCTCTAAACCACGGTTCTCCGTGTAATCGAAATATCTCACTGATAGCCATACCAGCGTTTTTCTCTATCTCGACATCCATGTCAATGAAATCGTAGTTAAGCTTCTCCGCGAGCAGTTGACCTACCGTTGTCTTACCCACGCCCATGAAGCCGTATAATGCTATGTTCAATGCCTCATAGCCTCCAATGCTTTAGATGCAGCATCGTACATGGTGTCGGCACTTGGCTCTACCCCGGTCCATATCTTAAAGGCTTCAACGCCCTGATAGACCAGCATCCATAAGCCACCAAGGGTTCTCGCCCCAGTGTCTTCCGCGTCTCGGAGCAGCTGTGTTTTTTGTGGATTGTAAATGATGTCATAGACCAGAAGATCACTATGCAGCCATTTTGGGTCAACCGGGGACTCGGCTGTTTTAGGGTGCATACCAACTGGCGTCGCGTTTATCAGGATATCAGCCGACTCGATAACCACTTGATCTTTGATTGAACCATAACTGGTGTTCCCGCTGAGACGGTTTGAGAGTTCTCTGGCTTTCTCAACTGATCGGTTGAGGATGACAAGCGTATCAACATTGGGGGCTAGCTCAGCTGCCAATGCACTGGCTGCTCCTCCAGCACCCAGTAATACCACTTTTGAACCGGATATCTCGCCATATGTCTCGGTTAACGCCCTGACTCCGCCCAATGCATCCGTGTTATGACCGATGAGCCTTCCATTTCGATACTCGATGGTGTTGACAGCACCTGCTTTTTTAGCTGATTCGGCTAACTCATCCAGATACTTGATGATCTCCATCTTGTGGGGGATCGTGACGTTTGCTCCCCCGAACTCGGTTACCCTGAGCTTATCTTGCACAACTTGTGCTAATTGATCCCTTTGAACCTCAAACAAACCATAGCTATGAGGCATACTAAGCTCCTTGAAGGCAGCGTTATGCATCGCAGGGCTCACAGAGTGCCCCACTGGGTAACCCATCAGATAATAATTCACCGCTCAAGGCTCCTGTAGGTCTCTCTCAGCGAATTAAGGGAAATCTGCCCCTGAGCAAGCTCTAGCCCAGCATCAAGCGACGCATATGTAAACCATGCACCTGACAGAGGCGCCAGTATCCTTGACGGTATCCCTTTCTCACCCATCCCGAAGGAGAGGTTTCCCGGATACCGCTTGTTATACTCCAAGTAGGGTAGATTATTCTCATAGCTATTGGTCCACCCGACTATCTTGATTACATCACAGCCTGTGGAGCTTAGTTCACCATGTTTAGCCTCAAGTTGCTGGATGTTCAGCGGTTTCTTGAAGTCATGATATGATACAATTACCTTCCCACCTATTGACTGCAGCCACGAGACAGTTTCCCTCAGATTCTCCGTGGTTAATGATGTGTCAACGTATTCAAACCCAGCCTCAACGGAATCAACCAGAAGCTGAACACGGGTTGTCTCTG
>CAYTVK010000223.1:0-3827 GCA_964441725.1 uncultured Candidatus Bathyarchaeia archaeon
CTACCAGAATATTGGGATTCGGGCTCCCTTCCAGATAGCGTTGGCGATGATGGCTTTGGGAGGCATAGCATCATTGTTCGTGTTGAAGGAGCCATTGTTCAAGGAGCAATAGATCGTTCATCTTATCAATCAATAACCGACCAATACTCATATGCTCTCAGAGAAAACCTTTGAACATAGAGATTTGAAACTCAACTACGCGGAAGGACCAGATGCGGGTCCACCAATATTGTTCCTTCATGGTTTAACTGATCGCTGGCAGTTCTTTCAGCCATTGATGCCTTCTCTTACTCTTCGATGGCACGTTTTTGCACTGGATTTTAGGGGGCATGGTTCATCAAGCCATACATCACCATACCGGTATCTGGACCACATCAACGATACAATCTCGTTCATAGAGGAAGCAATAGGTGAACAAACCATCATCTATGGAACAGCCCTAGGAGGAATGGTCTCACTGATGGTAGCAGCCCGTAGACCGGACCTCGTTAAAACGCTGATCTTTGGGGACGCTAACATAAAGCTGGAAAAAGTACGCGGCGTAATGCGAGATTATCACACATTCTGGTCTGGGTGGGAGAAATTAGCGAGCCACCCTACGTCATGGGATGATTACGTTCAAATGGTCTCGGATATGCCAATTGATATACCTTGGAGGGAGCCGGGAAAATACGGTGATGGACAGGATTATATCACCATAGTAAACAAGGCACTGTACCTGAGAAACCTTGACCCCGTTGTTCTCACTCCGTGGGCTAACGGCGGAGCAGACGATGATGTCTTCAAAGAGGTAGCCACAGGCTATGATTCCGAGGAGATCAAAAACATCCAGTGTCCGATATTGTTCATTCAGGCTAACATGGAGAAAGGCGGAATACTGGCTGACGATGAAGTAGAATACGCGTTGGAGCGGATACCACATGCTAAACACATCTACATGCCAATGTATGGACACAACCTAGGCTGTTATTCATGGGAAACAGGTCCAATTCTCAGGGTCTTACATACCTTCCTAGAAGCCCACAGGTAAACTACAGACTATTTATAGTCTCATTCCTTCTTTATTTTGATTATAATTGTCACTAAATCATGAAGCAGCTGATAAAGAAGAGACCTTGGAGGTTCTAAAGAAACAATTGCAGACCGAGGGGGAGCTTATCGGGCTCTACGATCAGCCTGAGAGGGAGACTGAGAACAAGGCAATGAAACGCCTGATGCAGATGTATAGACTGGACAGCCAGCGCCATGTCAACATACTGCAGGCAGCCATTGAGATAATTCAGGGAGAGGATGTCTTTATCGAGGATAGAAGACCTTTAGCTGAGACTCTGAAGCAGCATCTTGAACTGGAGAAAGAGGCACTGGACAACGCAAATAAGATACTTGGAAAAGCTTGGGTATACGAGAACAAGGGATTGACGGGACTATTGCAGATATGGAGAGATGATGAGAAACGCCATCATGCAATGCTCAAAAATCTGACAAGCAAACCATATTTCAGGTTAACCAGCAACGACATGGTTGCACTATTCAGAGAAGAGGAATTCCTAGAGGAACGATACAGACGAGCCAAGGAATTCCAAGCAAGAAAAAACGAATAATACTCCAACTGTTACTTTTCCCCGTATATTTGCCCCAAATAGATCAGCCGATAATATTAAACCCTGAACCTGCGTCTATATCAGGGACTCAAAATGAGTATGAAAGACCGTTTCCAAGGAAAGGACTATCTAACTCTCATGGATTGGAAACCAGAAGAGATCAAATACATGCTTGATGTGGCAGCTGACTTCAAACGACAACGTATGATGAAACAGCCCCACGAATACCTACGCGGAAGAACAATCGCAATGGTATTCGAGAAAAACAGCACAAGAACCCGCTTCAGCTTCCAAGCCGCAATCGCCCACTTGGGCATGCAGAGCTTCTATTCAACACCCCAGACGATGCAATTAGCACGCGGTGAACCAATAAAGGACACTGCTCGGATTCTTGACAGGTACTGTGATGGCTTGGTCATCAGGACTTTTGGGCAAGAGGTTGCCGAGGAATACGCCGAGTACATGGACAGCCCAGTCATCAACGCGTTAACAGACCAAACCCACCCGTGTCAAGGGCTCGCAGACATGCTGACAATGCGTGAGCACAAGGGACATCTCAAGGGATTGAAGGTCGCCTACGTCGGTGACCCATGGAACGTATGCCAGAGCCTGATGGTTGGAAGCAGCCTAATGGGTATGGACATGTATGTAGCGGTACCAAAGGGATGGGCTCCAAACGAGAAGATCACCAAATTCGCTATGGAGAACGCCGCCGACAGGGGTACACAGATGGTCATCACAGATGACATTGAGGAAGCCTTCAAGGGAGCAGATGTTGTATACGCGAACACCTTCCACAGCATGGGACACAAGGACATTGAGGAGCGTAAGAAAGCATTCGCAAAGTATCAGGTCAACGACGAGACTCTGGCGTATGCTGATAAACACGCCATCTTCATGCACTGCCTACCCGGTTACCGCGGTGAGGAGATGACAGACAGCGTCATCGAGGGACCGCAGAGCGCAGTCTTTGATCAGGGCGAGAACAGGATGCATACAGAGAAAGCCGTACTGGCTCTCTTCATCCAATAAACCCTACCTTATTATTTTCCATTCTTATTCACACCGAGTTCCACCGCTTAGCTTATGTAATATCAAGCCGTTTATGATTGCGTTTTAACAATGTTCCGAGTCTTACGGGATCGTCTGAGCTTCATGGAAGGCAACATCACCATATTGACGATCCGGCAAGTCGTGGGAATGTTCATACGAAGCATGGTTATGAGTTATTCAAGCCTCTTCATAATAGCCGTAGGAGGAAACAGCAGCCAAATAGGAATCATAAACAGCCTGATGCCCTTAGCTGGGTTAATGATGTTCCCAGTGGCAGGTTACCTGACGGACAGAACAAACCGTGTTAGACTCATAGCCTTAGCAGATTTTCTCTCAGCGATAACCATGCTCTGTTACGTATTCGCACCCAACTGGGAGTGGATTGCAGTAGGAGCTCTTCTCCAAGGATTCATGGTTTTCTCTTTCCCACCTACATCAGCTATCCTCGCAGATAGTCTGAATCCGCGGAACAGAGGCGTCGGGATAGCTATTATGTCTACCGTGGCGAACGCTGTATCGATATTCAGTCCATATATCGCGGCTATAATTCTCCAGATTTACACAGTAAACATGGGGATGAGAATACTCTACGCGTTACTGGGGCTCCAGTTTATCTTCAGCTCAGTGTTGGTGTTCAAGAAGCTCAAAGAGACCACTAAACCAGACACGAGCAAGCCCATGCCTTCATTGGGTGCAATTCTACGTGAATCATACGGCGGGATACCTGAACTCTGGGGTAAAATGAGTGTAAGCGTAAAGGCTCTCGGTCTCGTAGTACTCATGACGTTTATCGCCAATGGTGTGACCAGCCCATTCTGGGTTGTCTACGCCACAGAGGTGGTAAAGCTATCAACCCTAAACTGGGGAATAATACTGCTCAGCGAGACAATACTGAAAGTGATTTTAACGATACCAGCTGGGATTATAGCCGACAGAATAGGGAGAACAAAGACACTGCTAGCAGCAGTTGTAATTAGTCTAATATCTATACCGAGCCTAATCTTCGCAAATAGCTTCACCGGAGTCCTACTTGTACGTCTCGGAACAGCCCTAGCTACAGCTCTATTCATACCAGCGAGTACAGCGTTGATGGCTGATTATGTGCCACGTAATCAACGTGGAAGAGTGATGGCTGCTATCGGTAGGGGAAGCGTCTTGATCGGGGCGGCTGGT
>CAYTVK010000224.1:0-3823 GCA_964441725.1 uncultured Candidatus Bathyarchaeia archaeon
GTGGTCTAGGAATATCACTCATACCCTCCCAGCGGTAACCAGATTATATAATATTATCTCGAATTTGGTTTTGGTCGGTCTTTTTCTGGTGTTTTATCGTTGTTTGGGTTGTTGGATAGTTTTCATGTCCATGTGTTTTTCAGTGATTTATATCCCAATCGTGGTTTCAGTGGAATACATGTAAAATTCAAGTGTTTTTTCGTCGCTTTTTTACATGCTTATTATCAATCAACACGCTGCTTTATGGAGACCTTTAATAAATATACCTTCAACAGTTTGGATATATAATACAGCCATAAGAAAATTAGACGCAGTGTTATACCAATCCCTCTAAATGTAAGCATAAATAATATGTTCTCAATGTTGGAGATTCAATCCCCCGTTTCAGAAGAGTATAGTAGCCTGTTTAATCCCCTGAAACATAACCTGTCCTCTATTTCCATCTATAGGGGATTGAGTAGTGTCAAGGTTTACGTTGGTTCTGATGCATCTTGGCTTGTCACACGTGTGAATCATCGTATACTGGTTTCGGGGGATTACACGTCATCTGAAGCCTTGGAGGCTGTTCAGAGAGTCGTAGATGAAGGAGTTAAATCCGGTAACCGTGGATTCGTCATCTATTATCCATCAGGCATTGAAAATCCATGTATTGGCGAGCAGATTCAGGGCGTAAAACCCTACCCTAATCCACGAAATTATTACATTCTAGAGCTAGAAAAAACCGTGTTTCCCGTTGATCTTCCAGAAGGTTACAGGATCGAGCAGGTCACACAGAGTTTCATCGATATGGGTTATGAAAACACCGAACTTGTATTAGATGAGATGCAGAGTGAGCGATTCAGCGTTGATGATTTTCTTGAGAAGAGTTTCGCTTTCTGCGCCTTACAAGACAATGTTATAGCTGCTTGGTGTATGAGCGAGTACAATGTTGAAGGAGGCTTCGAGATTGGTATCGAGACCCATCCTGATCATCGTAGAAAAAGGTTGGCAACCCAGACTGCACTAGCCTGCTTCAATTATGGAGTAGAGAAAGGATACAGGTATGTGGGTTGGCATTGCTGGAAAAAAAATGAGGCGTCAAATAGGACTGCTTTTCGTTTAGGCTTCAAGCATGTCCTTGAGTACCCTGTCGAATACATTGAGGTAGTCTAGCTACCATTTCTCGTAGTGGACTCTATCCTCATTATACCTGTTTGATGGTGGCTTCTTCTCGTCTGGAACTCCTATTGCAATCACGTTTAATGAGATAACTTGTTTAGGTAATCCGAGTAGTTCTTTTAACTCCCACACTCTATCATCGTTCGGGTATATCCCACACCATGTTGCTCCATAACCCATCGCCTCAACAGCTAACAGTAGGTTCTCAGTAGAAGCAGAGACATCCTGAACCCAGAAACCGGGGCACGTCTGTAGATCAGGGTCTGCGCATACGATTACTGCTATGGATGCCTTTTCAAGCATCTTTGTGTAGGGCTGTATCTTCATGATCTTTTCATGGGTTTTCTTGTTTCGTACAACTATGAAATGCCATGGCTGTTGATTACAGGCTGATGGCGCTGCCATCGCTGCCTCAAGAATCTTTGTTATGTCTTCATCTGTGATTGATTCACCTGTGAATTTTCTGATACTTCTTCTGCCTAGAATAACTTTCATTGCGTCCAAATTAATCAGAAAAGAGATGAGGTGAGTAAATTAAAACCAAGCGGTATAATTACCAGTGGTTCTTGTGGATTCTCTCGGAGTTATAGTTTTCACGTGGAGGTTTAGTCTCCGCAGGATATCCCAGCGAGATAATGCCGAGAGGCGTTACGTGATCTGGAACTTTGAATAACATCTTGGTTCCTTCAATTAATGCCTTGTTGGGATGTACTCCCAGCCACACCGCGCCTAAACCCAGAGCATTAGCCGCGATGAGAATATTCTCGGTTGCGGCTGAACAATCGTGTATCCAGAAATCTGTGTCCTGAAGATTGTTGTCTCCCAGCACAATTATTGCGTGGCTTGCCCCTTCCAGCATCTTTGAATATTGATGGTATTCAGGTACTTTATTCAATGTTTCACGGTCATCCACGACGATAAAGTGCCATGGCTGACGGTTATGGGCTGATGGGGCGTTCATAGCTGCCTTCAGCAAGGTTGTGATGGTTTCCTCTGGTATCTTTTTACCAGAATATTTCCGTATGCTTCTTCTGCTCATTATTGCTTCGAGTGCTTCCATGTCTATCACAGACTCTTCTCAGTTTCAAGTAGATTATTTTTTGCCTCATCTATCTTGGCAAGCCGCTCCTCCAAGCGCTTGTATTCTTCAGAGACCCTTTTTCTCTGATTCTCAATCATTGCATTGACTGCTGTAGGTGCAGGCCCTCCTACACCGTTTCGCCTATTGACATTGAGAACCGGGTTTAACGCCTGTTGCAGTTCTTGTTCAGGAACTCGAAGTGGCTTACCAATCACTGATTTAGATGATGCCTCAATCATTTCTGAGGTTATTTCCTCGGCTTTGATTCCATTTTTTAACGCATCCAAGGTTACACGAACGATGATATCATGAGCCTGCCTAAACGAAAGATTATAGAGTCGTACAAGTGTGTCGGCTAAATCAGTCATAGTCGAAAAACCTTCACTAAGTCGCTTCATCATGTTTTCTCTAAGCGGAATCATTGTCTCGACGACACCAGCCATAACGTTAGTTGCCCCTACCGCTGTAGCTAGGATAACTGGCTCAAGCATGACCCTGTCTACAATGTTTGTGTAGGAGGTGCCTTTCATTGATGTAATGGTTGATACCATAGCTCCCATGGATTCTGCTGCATAGCTTTTCACCTGCTCCAGTATGAGTGGATTCTTCTTCTGGGGCATTATACTGCTGGTTCCAGCGTAGGCCTCATCCAGTTCAATTAGTTTAAACTCATCACTGGACCATATCTGAAGGTCCTCAGCTAACCTACTTAGATTGGACATATGGACAGCCAAGGCCGCTGATAACTCCATGAAGTAATCTATCGCAGCCACACCATCCTGTGTGTTCTCCACTAATCCATCCATTCCAAGTAGCTCCATTACCCTGAATCGGTTCACAGGCCAACCCGTACCAGCGAAAGCCGCTGAACCCATAGGACTGATGTTGGTTCGCTGATAGATACCTTCGAGACGTTGAACTGTTCGCTCGGCTGCCTCAACGTGAGCCATAATATAATGGGCCAGCGTTATGGGCTGAGCCTGTCTCCAGTGAGTGTATCCAGGCATCACTGCATCTAAGTGCCTTACGGCTGTTTCCGCCAGTTTTTCTCTATAATCTATGACGGCTGCTATTAGCCTGTTTAATTGGTCTCTGTAGTAGAGCCTTCTCTGTGTGTGTCTTAGATCGTTTCTGCTCCGACCAATATGCATCTTACCACCGACTTCACCAATCTCCTTGATGAGGGCGGTCTCAGTGGACATGTATGCAACCAGCTTCGGGTCATTCGCTGCCTGTAGTTCTACCTTCTTTACTCCCTTGATGATCTCGGATGCCTCTTCATGGGTGATAATGCCTTCCTCTAAAAGCATCACAGTGTGGGCTCTGTGAATCAATACCTGACAGTAATACGATGCCACATCAAATGGCTGAGGGTTTTCTCTCCACGCGTAGAGCTCCTGAATATATTGGGAAGCCTCTTTGCTCGCTCTTCCGAATCGCTCCCAGTCATCATGATTTGGTTTAACCATTTAATACACGTATGATAATGTATGGGTGCAGATATTAGAAACCAGTGAAGATTCATTGAAGAGGCAGAAAAACACTATAATGGAAAGATATGACGAGCTGGGCAGCTCATTATAT
>CAYTVK010000225.1:0-3805 GCA_964441725.1 uncultured Candidatus Bathyarchaeia archaeon
CAATACGTTTAATGGATATAATCCTAGGGAATTGAACACCCAATCATCCTTGTTCTAAGTTGTCGAACAGGGAAAATATTTAGCCCCATAAAATGGTATCCATGTAGCTTGAACATATTACTCGCCGTATCCACTCCTAGAACTCTGATGCACCTGATGGGCACCGTAAGGGCTGCCAAGGCTAGGGGCCACGAGGTGGTGGTCTTCTTCAACGAGGAATCAGTGAAACTGCTGGTCCAGTACCCCATGCTCTCGGAGCTCAACGTAGAGATGCTTGCCTGCCAGACCACATGCCAGTATGTGGGCATAAAGGAAGAGGACCTGATACCCGGCGCCCGGATGACCAGCATGGCTGAACTTGTTATGATGATGGAGGAGAAAGACAGGACGCTGTTCTTGGGGTGAATGCTATGGGTGAGACGATGCTTATTATGAGGAAGCGGCTGATACCGGGAGGTCGCGTTGAGGAGGGGTTGAGGCTCAGCGCGGCTATGCTGGGGATGGATTACATGCCAAACGTGGTTTTCGTGGATAACGGCGTGGAGATACTGTTACCGGATGCACTCTACAAGAATAACTTGAAGGATTATCTTGTGGTGATGTCCGACATGGCTGGGGTCTATGTACTTGAAGAATCCCTCATCCAGCGCGAGTTAACCCTCGATGATCTTGAGTCAAGTATAGACGCTACGGTAATAGATGCCGATGAGCTTGCGGAGATGGCGAAAAAATGCACTATAATAACCAGCTTCTAGGGGGACCATGATGGATTCACTTGTTTTAATCAGCAGAGCACACTCCGAGACAGCCTTCAAGCTAGCCGAGGAGATGCACAGGGACGGCTCAGAGGTTCACATGCTGTTCATGGGCAGGGGAACCCACTACCTGAGCAAAGGAGATACATTGAAGGAACTGGAGTTCGCCAAACTCTACACATTTGAGACAGAGTTCGACAGCCCCAAGGATGAGATCCAAGCAATAGGCTACGATGAATTCATCAAACTACTGGAGAAATGTGAGAGAACCTTCACATGGATCTAGCCTATATCCACCAGATCCAGCCACGTGCTTCCTTATTTCTCTCCCCGTGAATTAACTCCCTCTGCCTCAGCCTGTTAAGAAAGACTATGGTGCTATCTGGGCATCTGAGCTGTCGTTTCTGCATCGCTTCCCCAACATCTCGTGTGGTGACGGGTTTTCCCGCTTCTCGCAGTATGCTCAGTATGGCTTGAACAGCCTCATCGTCCTCAAATCCATCGGATGACATACCTGATCTCTGAGGTACAGGTTTTTATCTTCACCGGATAACTCTGAACCATGAAGCTATTTACTGTTGGACCTGTGGCGTGCTACCCTGAAGTCCTTGTGACTATGGGTATGCAGATGATGAGCCACAGGAGCAAGGAATACCAGAAGATACACTACGAGACAGTTGAGCTGATGCAGAGGTTCTTAGAGACAGAAAACCCTGTCTTCTTCTTCAGCAGCACGGGCACGGGCTTCATGGAGGCTGCTGTCCGTAACTGCGTCAGGGAGAAGATGATCGTATGTGTCAACGGGAGCTTTGGTGAGCGATTCGCCGAGGTAGCCGCGTCTAATGGCAGAGAGGTGGTAGCCATTGAGACTGAGCTGGGTGAGCCGGTTCAGCCTGAGATGATTGAGTCAACTCTGGAGGCTGAGCCTGATGTCGAGGCCGTTGCTATCACTCACAACGAGACGAGCACTGGACTCATCAATGATCTGCCAAAGCTCACAGAGGTCTGTAAGAAGTATGATAAGTTGATCTTCGTTGACGCCGTGAGCAGCATGGGGGGAACCGAGATCAAGGTAGATAAATGGGGCATTGACATCTGCTTCAGCAGCAGCCAGAAGTGCTTCGGGGTTCCACCGGGGATAGGGTTAGGTTCAGTTAGTCAAAGAGCCCTCGATGTATCGGCGGAGATGCCAAACAAGGGATGGTATTTTGACCTGAAGGTCTGGGAGAAGGATCATGCAAGCGGTAAGGGTACTCCAATGACGAGCACGATACCCCAGATAGCGGGACTGAACACAGCGCTGAAGATGGTGGACAGGATGGGCGGCAAACAAGCCTACTTCGATCTCTACAAGAGACGAAACACTGCCATCAGGGATGGAGTCATCGAGCTTGGCATGGAGATATTCCCAATGAAGGGATATGAGAGCCCAACGGTGAGCTGTGTCTCAGCGCCAAAAGGCATGAGCGGCCCTG
Source organism: uncultured Candidatus Bathyarchaeia archaeon (assembly GCA_964441725.1). GTDB lineage: Archaea > Thermoproteota > Bathyarchaeia > TCS64 > TCS64 > RBG-16-57-9. The sequence goes on from CAYTVK010000225.1 coordinate 2,231, forward strand.
AGGTCTATAATGGGATGAGGAAACTTGATTTTGAGTTGGCTCAGGGGTATGGTAGGTTGGAGGAATCTACTTTCAGGATCGGTAACATGGGGTGGATACCTGAGGAGTACATATCTGAGATGCTGGAAGTCCTCGAAAAATTAGTCTCCTAACCTTTCTCAACATCTTACCACACGGTTTTTGTGCACTGTTTTGTCCGTTACCATAGCGCTTTTTGTCATATATCACCACTTGTTCTGGGCTGTTCTGGGGCCGGATTTCAGCTAAGCAACCTTATAATGGATGGGAAGTGTTGACCCCCCTCCCCCCCCTTCTTAGTTAATCAGGCCACCGCCACCCCATTCCACCGTGTCTCTGAAGATACCTAGCGAAAACAAAGAGCGGAATATACGCCAGTAACGCGATTAAGCCAGCGGTCTTGTCATCTGAGGTAAACACCATCGCGTAGACAAGCAGAAGGAATCCGAGTAAATAGAGGATGACACTGGTTTTAGTTATCCTCCTTCCAGAACCTTCAGAATTCATCTGTAATACAATATTCAATTTACGATAAAAGCAGTAGGGTTTCTCTTACCCAGCCTCGGTTACACTGCTGCACCTACGAGCAGTATGATGGCCGTCTTGGTTCCAGTGTTGAAGAAGCCATGAGGCACTCCCGATGGGAGGAATATGGCGTCGCCTGCCGAGACCTCTTCTCTTTCATCACCAACCTGCACTACGCCGTCGCCTGCTAGGATAAAGTAGACCTGCTCAGCGTCCTTATGGGTGTGCAAGTTGTTTGTTTCCCCCGGCTTCAACGTGATGCGTGCAAAATGCTTGAACGACTTCATATCCTCGGGCTGTTTGGCGTTGAATACGGCACCAGCGGCGTCTTCCTGCCACCATACCTGATACAGGGCTGATGCGCCGTGTTGATCAATGAGGGGCTTTTTCCCCATTTTGCTAAAGCTCTTGATATTCATATGATGACAACGTGGTTTTCCTGTTTAAATCATATTACAATTTATTGGATTCTATGAGTTAAGCGTCAGGGTATATATCCCAGAGATGCGTATAATATACCGTGAGTTCTACAAGAAGATCAAGGCTAATGCGCATCATGGAGATAGAGAAGAAACTACATAGCCTTGAGAATGACCCTAAGTTTAGGGAGATGCAGAGTAATCTCAAAATCTTAGAATCCACTGTTGTAGGAAGCCGTCATGTGAGGATATGTAGCCCTGATAATATGGATCAAATGATTGAACTGCGTCGCAATAGCAACGAGATGGATGATATTATCAAGAAGTACAGGGATGGGCTTGAGAGGTACCAGACGCGGATAGATCAACTCAACAGGGAAAAGAATCAGTTGCAGAAAGAGCTCTTTCCAATAAAATAGGTTAGAGCCATTTTCTTCGTCTAAAGAAGAGTATCATTATCCCGGTTATGATTATCATTATACCCCAGAGGATGGGGTAAGCGTATTTCCATCCAAGTTCAGGCATGTACTTGAAGTTCATACCGTAGACCCCTGCGAGGAAGGTTAACGGGATGAATATGGTGCCTATAATGGTTAATACCTGCATTATCTGG
>CAYTVK010000226.1:0-3791 GCA_964441725.1 uncultured Candidatus Bathyarchaeia archaeon
CCTTTGCTCCTATCCTGTAGATACCAGCCCCCATGACTGGGCTTACTACTTCGCCTATTACACTGATCTTTACGACCCTGTCTTTGTTTGTACGAATCATGAATTATAGAAAACCGCTTAAGGTGTTAAGTTTAACGAGTTGGGGAAACTTTAAACTTAGGTAGAGTTCTACTATGTCACCTCCGGTGAACTAATGAAACTATTTGATATCACGATGATGTCCGCTGAAGGACTGCTTGAGAGAAAAGGCAGAGTAGCTCTAAATGTACTAGGGATTTTAATCGGATGCGCCGCGGTCACTGGGCTCATCTCTGTAGCATCAGGGATGAATAATCAAGTCAGAGATCAACTGAGTGTTATCGGTACAAATACATTATTCGTTATTCCCGAGGAGGCACAGGACGCGGCTTCAACTCTTAGTGCCTCACAGATACTGAGCCAAGAAGGAATAAGCTGGAGAGATAGAGATTTAATCGCCTCTACAAGCGGGGTGACGAGTATCAGCGAGATATCGTCAGGAGGTGGCTCCTTTACAATGAAGGGAGATACGTATGATGTCAAGGTTATGGGAGTGGGAGATAATTTTCTCCAAATAAATCAAGATGTCAAAATGAATGATGGCAGGTTTTTTGTGAGAGGAGAAAAAGCTGTAACCATAATAGGTCAAAATGTAGCCTTTCCACCTGATAAAAACGAACAACTTGTCAAAATAGGGGATAGAATTAAACTCACGGTGCGGGTTCGCGGTGAATACAAGTCTATTACCCTGAGAGTAATTGGTATCCTAGAAAAACATGGCACGATGTTCGGGTTGAACGTGGACGATGTTATCGGCATCCCTTTCAGAACATACGATCAGCTCTTTGAGCAAGAAGGAAGCTGCGCAGTCGTACAAGCCTACATTGAAGATTCAAATAAAATGGATGAGGTAGCTAAATCTCTGAAGAAAAACCTAGGAGATGATTACTTCGTTGTCTCCCCAAACGCTGCGCTTGATGTGCAGAAGCAGGTAACTGGAACAATTCAGGCAGTGCTGGGGGGAATAGCTGCCATCAGCATGTTCGTAGCTGGAATCGGCATTGTCAACACTATGGCTATTTCGGTGAATGAGCGAACTAAGGAAATAGGTACGTTGAAGGCTATCGGCGCTAGAAGCACTGATATACTCTTCTTATTCCTGTCGGAGGCTCTTTACACTGGTTTCATCGGTGGACTCGTAGGAACTACACTAGGTTTCACCATGGCGAAAATAGTTGGGAGCTACATTGGGCTGCCTGTTGAGTTCAACATAATTTTAGCTGTCGGGACATTGTTTTTCGCACTATTTACAAGCCTAATTTCAGGGGCGAGCCCAGCGTGGAATGCTGCTAAAATGAATCCAGTTGAGGCGCTAAGAAGAGAATAAAAAAAATTAGCGAAGATATGCTCTGATGAGCTGCATTAGCTTACGTGGGCTTCTCTTAACTATACCCGCGAGTGCTATTGCTACATTCTCACCGTTTGCTAGTGCGAGAATATCATCATTGTTGATTACATCGGCTAATGTGTTGAGGTCATCATCGGCGAATTTGTCAAGCATCTCAAGAACTCTGCCGCTCTCCTTGATCCTCTTACCCCAGTACTTATCGAACTCGGCACGGTATTGGTTGAGCCTCTTCTCAGAGACATCTCCCTCTTGAATCGCCTCAGCCGCGACTCTGCCAGCCATCTTACCCGACTCGATGCCGCTGTGGATTCCAGCCCCAGTCATGGGTACAAGCATTCCAGCTGCGTCACCAACAAGGATCAAGCCATCTAAGGTGATCTTGTCTAGTGTACCACTTACGGGGCAGATCCCTCCATTTATCTTGATTATCTTCGCGTTTCTGAATCTGGGATCGTTAGCGCAGAAATCCTTCAAATACTCAATGGGGGCCCTGCTGTGCGTCTTTCTCACACCGAGTCCAACATTGGCAACGGATTTACTCTTCGGGAATACCCAAGCGTATCCACCGGGTGCGTATTTTGACCCCATGTAGAACTCGTTTGCAGTCGGGTCTTCAAGGTCCAATCCACCGAGCTGATACTGGGCACATGTTACAAAATCCGGGAAGTACCTCTGGAGACCAGCCCTTCTCCTGATTATACTCCAGTGTCCATCAGCGCCAATAACCACTTTCGCGTAAAACTCTAGCTCCTCCCCAGCCTTAACCGCCTTAACACCGACTATCTTTTTTCCATCCTTGATAACATCGGTAGCCCTTGTCTCTGTCATCAGCTTCGCCCCTGCTTTCACTGCGTTTTCGGCTAGGGTTCTGTCAAAGACCTGTCTGTCAAGCGTATATCCTTTCCAATTATCCGAGGTAAGATCAAGAGTCTTACCATTGGGAGCGAACACTCGGGCTGTATTAATCTGCTGTGAAACATATGGAGAAACAGGCTCCAATCCCCCATCAGTTATTCCTACTATACTTAGTCCTTCTGCACAGTAAACAGGGGTTCCAGGTACCTCATGTTCCTCTAAAATAATTACATCGACGCCTTTCTCAGCTGCCGTCCGAGCCGCCATACTACCAGCTGGGCCTGCTCCAACAATTAATACGTCACAATTATATTGCTGCATCTTATGCCTAAGACTTTCCAGCGTTCAAGATATATGTTCTTATCGATAGAAATATCGGTTTTTAAACTAGAAAAAATGTAATAAAAAGAAGAATTTTGCTCTCTGCTTACATTACATCTGGGTTTTTCTTTTTCTCCGGGTTAATAGCAGCTAATCCGATGGGTGAGAATCCCGCAGTCGGGAAGTTGGATGGAATCAGCATTATAGTGTTTGAACTGGGCTGTTGCCCAATCTCGTAAAGTATGTTCATCCATCGGAGACCTAACGCTTCTTCATTACCCTTGTAAAGTTTAGCCGCGTCTATCATCTTACTGGCTGCCTGAAGCTCAGCAGTAGCCAATGTCACCCTAGCCATTCTCTCCCGCTCTGCCTGAGCCTGCCTGCTCATAGCATCTTGAAGAACATTTGGTATAATTACGTCCTTAACCTCTACAGAGGTTACCTTTACACCCCATTGCTCTGTCTTCTCATCTATTATCTCCTGCAGGTTTTTACCCACCTGATCACGTTCCGATAGCAGTTCATTCAGTTCAACCTTACCAATGACTTCTCTCAAAGTAGTTTGAGCAGCCCAGTTTGTCGCATCCCTGTAGCTTTCAACGTTTAGAACAGTCTTTTCGACGTCAACAGGTTTCGCGTACATGACAGCGTCAACATTTACAGGAACATTATCTGCGGTCAGAGTCTGTTCTGTTCTGAAGTTTACAGTTATCAGTCGCAGGGAGACTTTCATAGGTGCTCTATCGATGAAAGGTATCAGATAGAATAGACCTGGACCTTTGAGTCCGACGTATCTACCGAGTCTTAGAACCGGTACGCGTTCCCATTCTTGAATAATTTTGATGCCTGAGAGTGCAATCACTACTATTAAGACGATTATAACAGTCAAGATCTGGATTTGAGTTATCATTTACTTATCCTCTATGATTGGAGTTCACGTTATAGTAAATAAAGAGAGCAGCTCATATGTATGCTTATCAACCTCTAATACATTAGATCAAGTAGGTGCCTATTTTGACCGAGACAAGTATAGATGAGTATGAGGAGCGGCTCGATAAACTTGTCAAACAGCATAAGGTTCGTTGTAAAAAATGCGGGAATACTGAAGACTTTATGGTCAATGAAATTGGACACATTTTCTGTAATCGATGTTATAATAAGATACTTAACATCAGACTCGACAAGACTG
>CAYTVK010000227.1:0-3790 GCA_964441725.1 uncultured Candidatus Bathyarchaeia archaeon
TTCTCTTATCGAGCCCCGTGGGGGCCAACAAAACGATACCCCATAATCCTCACATCAGACTACCATACAAAAAACGTTGCTTCAATATATATTTTCAGTATTACTGTTTCAGCCAGAAGCTCATGGGTATAATGGCTAGACTGGCCACAGCTAGTAGCGGATAAATTATGTTGGGTGGGTAACTCTGGGTGATGAACCCTGTGGCTATTGGCCCTATTATCATTCCCACTCCGAAAACCGTCTCGTAGATGCCCATCTGGAAGCTTCTGGACTTGGGTGGCGACCTCTGTGCTATGTAGTTCAATATGATTGGTTCTAGGAATCCATTAGCTAATCCATAAACAGCCAATGGTATGGCAATTAGCCAAGCCTCGCTAACCAAACCAATACAAGCGAGTGAAGCGGCGAGAAGAACGCTGATCAACCTTACCCCTCGCTTTGTGCCCCAGTTTACAAGTCTCTCGACTCCAAAGAACCCGGCGCCCTTAGCTACATTGCCTACTGTTAGTAATATGCCGATTATGGATGCGGTGATGCCGAGGTCTCCCATGTATCCTGGTAATATGCTGAAGTAGATTCCGCTACTGAGAGTGTATGGGAAGAGGCAGAAATAGGCTATGCTCACCTCTTTTAATGCCTTGAAGTCGATGGTTATCCTGCTTCTTGTCCCGTGGAGGTTGGCGTATGGCATTAGCTTTGTGAATATTATGATTAGTCCAGCGGCGACTGTGCAGCTCTGCATGAGAAAGAGGGTTCTGAACCCAAAATACTCGCCAACAAAGCCTCCGACAAGTGGTCCAATAGCGAGCCCAGCGATCCAGCTGAGGTTATAGAGCCCGATGTTTCTCGTCAAATCCGTGGGCTCTGAGAGATTCGCTGTGATGGAGCTGGATGAGACCCAGAAGGTACCGGATACTAGTCCTAGTAGTCCTCTGAGAATTATAATCTGGTCAATAGAGTTGCTGAAGGCGAAGGCTCCCACGGCTATTATGTTTAATGTCGCGAATATTGCGTAGAGTCTGATCTTCTCGTATCTGTCCATCAATAGCCCTGTGATGATGGTCATTACAGTGTAGCCACCGGCGTGGAGCGCCCCCATTATCCCGAGGCTCATGTAGTCTGCGCCCAGCTTCTCAGCGTAGACTGGGGACATGAGCATGGTTGTGCCGATGGCGGATGCTATGAGAAATATTACAGGGTATAGAAACCTGAGAGGCTTGTTCAAATTGATTCACTGGGTTAAATCTGGATAGGTACTTCGCTTTTACGTGGACCCTTTAAAGTTATCTTCTCAGATATAGATGCTCTCATCCCATCCATAGCTGCTACCACCGGGACCCTTGTCTGCTCAGAGAGGTAGGCTGCCTCCTTCTCTGGTCCAGCGTTCAGCATCCTCATACCGAAGTGGGTGAGTATGCAAGCCTCTGGCTCGGTCTCCTCTATGATCTTTAGGGCATCATCTGTGTTCATGTGGATATTTAGGTGGTTTCCCCTAGGCCACATGGTGCAAAGTATCAGTAACCTGATGCCAGTGTAGCACTCAGATAACCCCGGAAAGTAGCCTGTGTCGCTTGTGTAGCCGATGTCTCCGTTTGCCGTGTTGATTCTCAGCCCAACTGAGCTAGGGTCACTGTGTTTCGCCTCTGTAGCAGTGAATTTGAGACCATCTATGTTGAAACTTATCCCCTCGTATAGTTCCAGTACATCTTTGGCTAGCCCCTGATGGTACTTGCTGATGCTTGGGCCGATGCCGTCGCTCCCCCTTAGAACACTCTTAGTGGAAGCCAATATCCCCCTCTTGGCCGTGGTTCCGCGGGTCATGGCCTCTATGAAAACCTCCGCGTCTGTATAGTGATCGGGGTGACAGTGAGTAACAACTAAACCATTCAGTTTCTCTGGGCTCAGACCAGTCCAGTTGCTGAACACCAGCGCACCGGGACCGGGATCAATATGAATCTGAGTATCTCCCTCGATCAACCTGATGCCAGCGGTTCTTCGGCGCTGAGTGGTCATAACGAATCTGCCTCCCCCTGTTCCTAGGAGGTGCAGCGTCGTCTCTGGGTGTTCCGTCATCTCTTCAGTATTTCTCCGTTGAGTGCGCCTGTGTGTTCGTTGTTTTCCACTGTTACGGCACCGTTGATTATAACGTACCTGATACCCTCCGGGTACTGGTGTGGGTTCTCGAATGTAGCCAAATCCTTGACGGTATCCGGGTTGAACACAGTGATATCCGCCTTCAATCCCTCCCTGAGAATCCCCCTATCCTGAAGCCCCAGTCTTGCCGCTGGCATGGATGTCATACGCCGTACTGCGTCCTCTAGCTCTAGAATCTTCTTCACAGCCACATACTGGTTCAGGTATCTTGGGAATGCTCCGTAGCATCTTGGATCTGGCTTACCCGCTCCCAGTGGCCCTGTCGGTGCAAGCAGCCATCCGTCGCTACACGGCATCACTACAGGGTGCTTGACTAGGGTGTCAACGTCTTCCTCTATGCCCCAGAATGTGACGTTCATTGCCTCTCCACGCTCGTCGATCATGAGCCTGCATACGGTGTCCACGATGTTTTCACCCCATTTTTCGGCTATGTCAGCTATATTCATGCCTTCAATGTCCTTATTTTCCGGGCTCTTCACATAGGACACAATTACCTTACTGAAGTCGCGGCCTATCTCATCATATTCTGCCGCAATCTTTTCCCTTACCCTTGGGTCGGATAGCTTCTCAAGCATTTTTGGTACACCCCCCGCGTGAAGCCAGTCTGGGATAACCTGACTGAGCAGACTGCTTCCAGCAGTGTATGGATAGATGTCAGCTGTGATGTCCAAGCCTTTTTTTCGCGCCTCATCGAGATGCTTCAACGTTGTTTCCTCGTGTTTGCCTGAGAGTTGTTTTCTTCCCCCGCAGCTGCTCCCGAGGTGGGATATCTCGACTGGTATCTTCATCTCGTAGCCTAGCTTGATGGTGTCCTCCAGGTTGGTGTCCTCTCCCCGCATGTGGGTCGAGTACATTCCATTGTACTCTCGTAGAATCTTACTGAGTTCTATTAGCTCAGAGTCAGCTGTGTACAATCCCGGTGGATAACCCAGTCCCGTACTCATCCCGTGGCTGCCCTGTTGCATCGCCTCAGCCAGCAGTTGTTTCATCTTCTCCATCTCCGATTCATCAGGTGACCTGTTTTCGAAGCCCAAAGCGGCTATCCTGATGCTTCCATGGCCTACAAATGGGACGAGGTTTAGGCTGGTTCCTTTTCTCATGATCCTCTGGTTGAACTCTTTCATGTTACTCCAATCGTAATCCATCTGTATTCCCCCCGTGAAGGGCTTCAGGTACTCGATGAGGTCATCCCTATGCTCTTCTGATAGGGGGTATGTGGAGAGTCCGCAGTTACCCATGGTCACCGTGGTTATGCCTTGATGTGTGTAGCTCAAGCCCTCTGGGTTTCCCAGAATCGTGTGATCGGCGTGAACATGTACATCAATCCAGCCCGGTGAGACCACCAGCCCCTTTGCGTCGAGAACGGTCTCAGCGTCTTCTTTTATTTCACCCATCTTCGCTATCTTGTCATCTTTGATAACGAGATCGGCTTTGATCCATGGTGCTCCTGTTCCGTCGATTATGGTTCCGTTTTTGATGAGGATGTCGTAGGTCATGTTCTTCGGTTGTGGTTAGTTTTTCACGTATTTAGGATATGTGGGTGATTGTGTTAAAACACGTTGCGCCGCGTAGCGCCTACTTGGTGTTCCTGTTTTGACTAATTATGGGTTACAGGAGCAGCGAATCCAGTTGACTG
>CAYTVK010000228.1:0-3767 GCA_964441725.1 uncultured Candidatus Bathyarchaeia archaeon
GGTGGCTCGCTAGGTTGCTGAGTGGTAGTGTTTCTGGGTGTAGTCTGATGTTTAGTTGTTCTGTCATGTAGTCGCGTCGGGCTACTATCCTGTCCCATGCCTCGGGGTAGTCTTCCATAAGCCTGTTTCGGGTGTGTTGATCTGCGACTGCTATCCCGTCTTCTATGTTTATTGTGAAATATGGTGTGCCTGTGGCGGGGATGATGTCTGTCTGCAGCGCCATGCCGGGTTTGATGCGGTCAGTTGATCCTTCGTAGATGGGGCTGTTTATCCACTCGTCCATTCCTATGAGGTGTCCTGGGTTGAGGTTTACGCCGTAGAAGCTGTCGCCGATCCTGTCATGTACCGCTTTGTAGAGTTCTGCGCCTGTGACGCCTATGCTCATCTTCTCAAGCCACGCTACCGCTGCCTCAAAGTATGGGGCTGCTAGTTTCTCAACGTAGTCGGCTATGTTTTTGGGTAGTTGGGATTCGTTTTCTAGGAGCCAGCCTGCTCTGCTGTTGAGGGCTCCTTGTAGCCCCAGGGCGGTTGTGAAGGCTTCTCCGCGTCTGATTATTTTACTGCTTGGGCTTGGTAGTCCCATCCACGCTCTTTGTCCTGTGCTGAGCATGGGGTGGACGCTGAGGGGGTAGCCGTTTAGCTGCATCAGCTGGACGGCTTGGTACTCTGTCATGCCGGGTCTGATGCCGTAGAGTACGTTGCGTACTGCCTGTGATGATAGGGTTGATGCGTACTCCATTACCGCTAGTTGCTCGGGCTCGTTGACTGCTCTGAGTCCCTCGGTTTGGTGCATGAGTATGTGGGTGGCGTTTGTTACTTCTGGGGTTAGTGCTCGTAGGTTGTCTACTATGTAGCTTGGGGCTTCGATCCAGTGGTGTGGGTCTGGTGATTCTTGTGGGGTGTAGTATTTCCAGCCTGCTATGCCTGTGGTGCTGTTTGCTGTGATGCCTGTGTCTTGGAGTATTTGTTTTAGTGGTCTGCTTCGGTCTCTTGGTTGGGCTAGTAGGCTGAAGGGCTGGTATAGTATGGGTTTGAGTTGTTCCTTTATTGGGCTGATCTCTAGGTAGCCTATTCCCTCGTTGCCCACCAGTATCCACTGGTCCTCGCCATCGATGTCCACGATGAGGAGTGCTTCCTCGAATCGGGGATCATATCCTGTGAGATATTGGATGTTGGCGCTGTGCTCACGGTCTCCATAGACCAGTATGTGAGTGTAATTACCACCGCATTTCTTACGGAGCATCTCAAGACGGTTTAGATAGAGATCAGCATCCAGTTTAGGCTCAAATATAGGGTAACCAAAATCGGGTAAAACAAGCTCAACAAGCTCAGCACGACGAACCATAAACAAACAAGCGATAAACTAAGTTAACAGCTTAACGATTCAAAGACACAAAATCTTAATTGAAATGAAAAACTGTCATGTTTTACCTGTTAAAAAAGCCTAAAAACGCTGAAAACAAGCTCATCTATGAGTAAGATGACACTAGAAAAAGCACGAGACACCATCATACAGGCACTAAACCACCACGAACGAAGACAGATAATCAAGATACTCAAATACCAACCCGAAGGAACCCGCTAAACAGCTCTATTAGGTGAGACAGGACTCACCACAGCCAAACTCAACTATCAAATAAATGAGCTGCACCTGCTCATAGAGAAGAACCCGGAGGGGCAGTACACACTCACTGAGCTGGGGAAACGAGCTGCCAACATACTGGACAACATTAACCAGAACCTAGAAGGTGATATTATGCTTCAGCCCATAGCGGAGGACAATAGCAAGGAGAAGCTGGAGAAAACCATAAACAGAATCTTCTGGGCAGTGATGATCGTCTACAGCCTCGCCCCACTAACCCTCACCTACGTCTACTTCGCCTATCCAGAGGTCAACATACCCCCATGGTTCCTAGCCCTCACATACTTACTCATAGGAGCCTTCATACTCGGAATGAACTACATGCGAAAAGCCTTCCTCCACATACTCCTAAGCATATACGAATTCATGTTACAGCTATTCACTGGGCGGAGAAGCCAGTACTGATCAATTAATAATTGGCTCATTCCTAGGGGCAGCCATGGAGTAAACGGGTAAGTGGAACTGGGTCAATTTTCTCTACTTCTAAACCATACAAAGATTACGCCAAAAGTCACGGATAACAACCCAAAGCCCGGTATGTCACCATCAGCCTCAGGAGGCTCAACAACAGGCGCCACCACAGCAGCAGGGTACCTATCCACCGCGCCAGCCGAGCCATCCAGCAGATAATCCCCCACACCATCATAGTCGCTCCACAGGTTGCCCGTCTGTGTCTCCTCATCATACCACGTGTTGCCCCTGCCCTCATCACAGCCCTGACTTGTTACGGTGAAGCTGTAGATGTTATCCCACTGGTAGCTCTTGATAGCCGAGTTCCCAGACACCGTGTTATTGTAGACACGGTTCCCCGTGGAGTCCCGTATAATGAATATCCCATGCGCCCCATTACCCACCACGGTGTTACGGGTTATCACACAATCATTGCTGTACCTGAGACCCATCCCCTGATACGCGTTGTAGCTGAAGTTATTGTAATGAAACACACAGCCATTCGCGTAGTTAGTGTGAACCCCAATGGTAAACCCCGAGCAGCTATTATTCACCACATAGACACCATCAGCGCCCAACGAGATACCACCACCATCCCCAGTCCTACCCACAATCACGTTACCCAGAACACTACCCGTACCCGTAGCAGTGTTCTCAACCAAGACCCCGATATAATCAGCCTCAATCACACAGCCCCGCACCACAAAGTAAGCAGAAGTACCACGAACCTCCACACCGTCACTGTGCAACGCATCAGTGACTATCCTGTACCCCTCAATCCTATACGGATCATCAACGGTACCCGAACCGGGAAAACCTCCAGCCGTAAAACCTGTGTCGCTGTTAATCACTATGGGGTCATGATCAACCAGCGCTCCAGCGGGCACAATGGAGAAGAAACAAATCGCCAAGGCTAGGAAAAACCACCTAGAAACTCCACTCATGATTAGAATCAGGGGGAAACCATAATATATTCACTCTGAAGAAAGGATGCTGTATTCCAAGGAACAAACAGAGTGATTCAGTGGAAAAAAATTGGTACAGTTAACAAAGTCACAGAGCCCCAGAGGGGTTATCACGACCTGTACCAGCCAGGGCAAATTAGCGGATCATTCCTAGCAACATGAACAGGAAAACCACGGTCAATATACCTTATTTATAACGTAACACATCCACGCCATACAAATTATAAAAAAGAGGGCTTAGCCAAAGAAGGCTCCGAGACTCGTCTGCTGGGGCTTACCTATCAATGCATCGAAGCTCATATCCAGCGCATCAAGAAGCTGCTCAAAAGTACTCTCAAGATACTCCTCATACTTACGCACATCCACATCCCGAGGCTTCGCAACAATCGCAGGCAACACATCATCCTTAGTCACCACATAATAGATAATATCCCCCTGATCAATCTCATACCCCATCTCCTCAAGCATCCTACCAGCCTTCACATGCTGAGGATTAGTATCATAACTCTTCAAAGGCTTACCCAACTGCATCTGAAAAGCCACCTCATCGATCTTAAACTCACGCTCACTAATCCTGTGATGAACCTCCTGCACAAGCCCCTTGATATCCTCCTTTGCCTTGGGGAACTCAGCGGGAGTCTGCACCTCACTCAAGATATGCGTCAACTCATCAAAAGCATCCTTCAAAATAGGAGGAATATGCCGCTTCT
>CAYTVK010000229.1:0-3714 GCA_964441725.1 uncultured Candidatus Bathyarchaeia archaeon
ATTTCACGCTCATTAACAGCCTCAAGGTGGGTGGAAAGGTTGCTGTAGACGGTGTTCTGAGGGTGCTGGGAGTCCGTGTCGGCGGTAAAATTGAGGCGGATAAGGTACTCGCTGATCAATTCATCGAGACCAGCAACCTGAATACAAGATATGGTGCGAAAGCGAATAGGATTGAGATAGAGAGCAGGGGCTCAGTGCGTGGCCCACTTGTGGGTGAAATAGTTACACTCAGAGATAGAGCAGAAGCAGAGGACATCTACGCGGATCGAATACAGCTACGGGGGGGATGTCGAGCAGGCAACCTATATGGTAGAATCGTGCGTATTGACAGCCACTGCGACATAGACTCGGTCACCTACACAGAGGAACTAAGAGCCGATGGTAGTGTTAGAATCCGCAATGGCTCACAAAAGAGTGAAAAACTACCCGAACCACCCATCTAGGTGTGCGCCATGGAGAGACGTACAAGATACGATATCTATCAAGACATCCTCGAGACTGTGCGGAGGAGGGGAGCCACTGGCATCACCCGCATCAGCTATGGCGCTAATTTACCCGTTGACAGGGCTAAGGAGGCTGTGGAGTTTCTTATAGGGCATGATCTGCTGGATGAGGATGAGTATGGTGGCAGCACCAAGTACACTATCACTGGGCGTGGTGGCGAGTTCCTCAATGCGTTGAAGACAGTTAAAAAATATATTCAGGAAGAGGATTTCTAGCGGACTCCTCCACCACCACCGCCGAAGCCGCCACCGCCTCCGAATCCTCCTCCACCGCCTCCACCGCCACCGCTACTACTGCTGCGCATACTCGGAGTTGTTGCAGTGTAAATTGGTAGGAACCAGTATGGATATGTCTGCACCAGATGCATTGAGGGGTAGTCGATCTTCAAGTTCTGCATCGCCTCTGCTACCTTGTCGCCTACTCCAAGAGTGGTACCGTAGACAAGCCATGAGCCCCACATGTTGATGTCCTCTGGGCCATACTGCTGCAGTCTGCTGAAGTCTGATAGGTGTCGCTTGAAGGCATCCCACTCCAGTTTCTCCTTATAGTTATCGTTCTTCCAGAACCCGAAGAGGGTTGTCGGGAATATCATGGCAACTATTGACTGTATGAAGGTTACACCACCGTAGCCTGATGCAGCTACGAATATCATCGTGGCGTTATCATAGATTATCAGTGAGGAGCGAAGGCGAGCAGCGCGGAGAGCATGAAGAATGGTACGAGTCTTTTACGCCCATTAGTGGTATATTCGCCCGCTACACTGTTATCGGTTCCAGCCACTAGTCGTCCATACTGCTCCTTGAGCCCAATGACCTTCATCTCTGTGATGGAGTCATGCTGTGCTTCCTCAACCAGCTCCTTCATGTACTCTGTGCGAACAACGTTGTTCTTTGCCATCTTCTTGAGGAAATCCATCACCTTGTTCTCGTAGCGGTCCAGCCCCCTATCATTGATGATGTGTATCACAGCCTCCTTGTCCTCAACCTCAACCTTGATCTTGCCCATCTCATGAAGATCAAGGAGGGTGGCGTGGAAGCCATCCTCATCAAAATCCGTGGCGTCACGTTTGAATACCAAGTTTACTATCCATGGCTTTCGGGTCTTATTCGGGATGGTGCTGAGGAACGGTGGGACAACATAGTCCTTCTCCTTTCCATACCTCAGCCATACGTAGTAGAGCCCTAATGGCACAAGGAGTGTAGCTAACTTGTTGACCCAGAGGAAACTCGTGGCTACAAGAAACTCGAACCCATACTTGTTGTTAGCGTCCACAGTCTGAGCCTTTACATCTACTTCCTGACTCGGGAAGCCATCGATGTGGTTCAGAGCATCTGGCGTCATTAAGAACTCGAACTCCAGTAACTCGTTCTCGGCTGAGCTTCCCGTGTAGACAATCATGTTCTTGTCTGTGGATCGTTTCAGTGTGGGTGGATGAGGGTATATTTTATCGAGGAATCCCGCGTTCTCTATCTCGACTCTTATGTTCTTGTAGGGTATGTGGTCGCTCGCTAGCTTAAGGTTGAGATGGGAGTACTCGCTATCATATTCCAGCGGTGGTCGTACCTTATACCAGTACTTTACTGTGTATTCGCCGGGATTATACCCGTTTGGGTTGAATGCCCCTGCCTCGTTTCGGTAAGCGAGGATGCTAATGGTGCTGGCGCTTTTTTGGTCGATGTTGTTTGCCGCGTACAGAGTCCCTGTGTTATCCATCAGGTACCAGAAGGTGCCATCAGGCACATCGATATTCAGTAATTCAACCTGAGCATAGTTAAGTTCTTTATTGGATAGAGGGGCTTCCCAGTACCGGTACAGGAAGCGCTTGTCTGCCACATTGATCTTGTATGTGAATGTCTCCTCCAGTCTGCCATCAGAGTGGAAAACAGCGGTGTAATTAGTCACAACGGCGTCGCCCTCAGCTGCCCCAAACAGGTTGCTCACCTGAGTGGCGGCGACGGCGATCACCAATGTGATGGCGACGAGCAGGAGTATCTGTCTTCTTTCACTCAATTAATTCACCGATATGTCTGGTGGATTCTCGATCTTCTCCTCGAATTCGAGGTACCCCCTCTTTGAAGCGCCAGCGTAGCCAGCGATCAGGTTGCTCGGTATGGTTTCCTGCATCGTGTTGTACTGCTGGACGATGTTGTTGTAGGTGTATCTCTGGCGAGCTATCTCATCCTCCACATCTATCACAGTCTCCATTAGCTTCTGGGTGGTCTCAACAGCCCTGAGATTCGGATACGCCTCAGCCACAGCCAGAAGGCTTCCCGTTATGGTCCTACTCTGCTGCTCAATATCACCTAGTTTGCCTGAGTCAGCGGTGTCTATGCCTTGTCTGAGCTTTGCGATGTTCTCAAATATCTCCCGCTCATGCTTCACATAACCCTTGACAGCCCCCAGAAGCTGCTCGATCATGTCAAGACGCTTCTTCATAGCGACCTTTATCTGTCCGAGAGTAGCCTCTGCAGCGTTCTTGTATTTCTTAAAGTCGTTATAGATGCTGATGAATCCGTAGCCGATGGCCAAGATTACGCCTACTCCAATGTAGTATATTACATCCACAATTGTTCACTGCATGAATTATTTACGAGCCATGATTAAAGCTAATGGTATAGAAGATGTTTCATACCAATGCAATCTAATTATTACCATGACGGTTTACGCAAATCAGACGTGGCCAGAGCTTGAGAAACGCCTCAAGACAACAAAAACAGTGCTTTTCCCAGTTGGGAGCACAGAGCAGCATGGATATCACCTAGGAGTTGGGGCGGACTGGATTCAGGCAGACGCCATCGCGCACAGGGTCGGTGAGAAATGTGACGCACTTGTGTTACCCACATTGTGCTACGGCGTATCTGGGCACCATAAGGAGTCATATACTCATGTAATTTATGAGATACTTGAGAGCCTATCAAGATACGGTGTAAAGCGAGTGGTATTCATGAATGGTCATGGAGGAAACAATACAGGATTGACCCTCGCAGCCAAACGGGCACGGGATGACTTCGGCATACTCTGTGCCATCTGCACATGGTGGGATATATTGAGCAACGAGAAGGTGCTTGGGCATCCAGCAGAGCAGCACGCAGGCTACGCAGAGACATCCTTCACATTAGCGTCCAGACCAGAGGCGGTTCGACTGGACCTAGCAAACTGCATGGCGACAAAACAGATAGACCCAGACATCCAGCTGATAAGAGCAGGCGT
>CAYTVK010000230.1:0-3711 GCA_964441725.1 uncultured Candidatus Bathyarchaeia archaeon
GAGCATCTCTGGAGCGGTAAGAGTATATTCAGTCTCTTCCTTCCAAAGGACTTCAGCTTCGTCAGCAAGGCGAACATCTGCATGCACTGCGCCGAGTGCAAATACGAGGCATGTGAACACGAAGCCTACGTAATGATCCAGAACGGGGAACTCAAGACAGGCATTATCGACAGGAACAGCATCGGCGCTGAGCGTCCAGACACTATCTTCCACAGGGTCATTAAAGACTACGGGACAGACGCTGGACATGACTTCCTCAACAGTGTAAGCAGGCTAATCAACGGCTTCCTAACACTGACAGGGTTCACCTACAGCTATGATGAGTTGAATCTTCAGGATAAAGAGATCAAGGACATCAACAAGGTCATGAGGACCATGGAGAAGAACGTCGCTAAGCTCACAGATGAATATGAGTCAGGTGTACTTGAGCGATTGCCAGGTCAGACGATGCAGGAGAGCTTTGAGATCAAGGTTATGAATGATCTAGCCAAGGCTCGTGACGCCGCTGGTGAGATCGTCCAGAATGGATTGCCACTTGAAAACAGCGGAATAATAATGACCCGTAGTGGAGCCCGTGGCAGCAGCCTGAACATCGGTCAGATGATGGGCAGCGTAGGGCAGCAATCTATCAGGGGTAAACGTATCATGAGAGGCTACGAGGACAGGACTCTCCCCCACTTTAAGGAGAATGATGCTGCCCCGATTGCACGAGGCTTCGTCTATAACTGTTACAGGGATGGATTGACTCCGCTGGAGTTCTTCTTCCACGCTATGGGTGGCCGAGAGGGCCTGGTAGACACGGCTGTACGTACCCAGCAGAGCGGTTACATGCAGCGTCGGCTTATCAACGCTTTGGAGCATCTGCGGGTTGAGTATGATGGAACCGTCAGGAACAGTGTCGGCGACATCATCCAGTTCATCTATGGTGAAGATGGCATCGATCCGAGTAAATCAGACCACGGCGTGGCTGTTAATGTATCACAGTTAACAGACAGAACCAAGATCAACATGGATAAGGGTAAGAAAGCCACTGACAAATACATCGATACAAAGATAGAAGACATCCAGATCGAGTTACCTCCTCTCCTCAAGGATGAGATGAGGAGACGCCTAGTTGAATCAGACCTAACGGAGAAGGCAGTAGACGACATCATAATCGCCGTGCTTAGAAACTACGACTACAGCCTTGTGGAACCCGGTGAAGCAGTGGGTATACTCGCGGCTCAGTCAATCGGTGAACCGGGAACCCAGATGACTCTCAGGACCTTCCACTACGCAGGTGTAGCCGAGCTAAACGTAACTCTTGGACTTCCACGTCTCATCGAGATAGTTGACGCCCGTAAGAGCCCCTCAACGCCTGTTATGGACATCTACTTGGAGGCGAAGTACAGTAAATCCGAGAAGAAGGCACGTGAGGTAGCACAGAAGCTTACCTATACGACCATCGATGATGTAATCGACAGCGTTAACGTTGATCTTAGGGAGGAAGCTGTGCGCATTACCCTCGACCCTGAGCGTATGGAGACCCTCGGTGTATCCGTTAAGGATGTTGAGACTGTCTTCCCATACAGCTACAGTAGCCCAGATGAGAACGTCTACCTCGTGTCACTGCAAGAAGAAAAGACCCATGACCCAGAGCCCATCATTAAGAACATAACAGAGGCAAGGATCAAGGGAATCGAGGAGATCAAGAGGGTTCTTACCACAATAGAGGACGGTGAATGGCTCATCAGGACAGACGGCAGCAACCTTGAAGGTGTCATGAGGATCGATGGAATCGACTCCAGCAGGACATCAACTAACAACATTCACGAGATAGCCGAGATATTCGGCATCGAGGCTGCTCGTAACGCTTTGATCAAGGAAGCACACGCTGTACTAAGTGAGCAGGGTCTTGATGTTGACATCAGGCACGTCATGCTTGTCGCGGACATTATGACCAAGACAGGTGAGGTGCAGCAGATTGGAAGGCACGGGATCAGCGGAGAAAAATCAAGTGTGCTGGCTAGGGCAGCCTTCGAGCTAACCATACAGCATCTTGTGGACGCCGCGATCAAGGGAGAAATCGATCCACTTAAAGGTGTAATCGAAAACATAATCGTCGGACAGTCAATGCCACTGGGGACAGGAAGCGTTGAGCTGTTCATGACACAAAGAGGAAAAAGCGATGAGTAGCAGAGATCAACAGCTGAGACTCGCTCTCTCCACTGGAAGAGTCCAACTGGGCTCCAAGCAGGCGGTAAGAGAGCTCAGAAGAGGACGGGCAAAGATGGCTATACTTAGCAGTAACTGCCCAAATGAGATGAAAGAATCCATAGAGAACTATGGAAAACTTGGAGATATACCGGTATGGAACCATGAGAAGGACAGCGTGGACCTTGGCGTTTTATGTGGAAAACCTTATCCCGTATCAGCCATCGTCATAAACGACCCAGGCGACTCAAGGATTCTTGATATCGTGAAGGAAGAAGAATAGGATGCTAGATAACGTAAAGATCACAGAGACGGAGATGAAGTACATTCAGCTCCTGCAGAACATGACAGGAGCCACTATAGTGGACTGCATCGTAGACGATGAGAATGACGCAATAATTTTCACAGTCAAGAAGGGAGAGGTCGGTCTCGCGGTTGGCAAGGGCGGAGAAAAGATCAAACGGTTCCGCAACATGACCAACAAGCAGGTCGAGATCTATGAGTATATGTCTGAGCCTGAAAAGTTCATAAAGAACGCTTTGAAGCCAGCCAAGGTCAAGGACATCCGCCTCGTGGACCGTATGGAAGGCAAGAAGATAGCCATGGTGAACGTTGAGCCCAAAGACAAGGGTATAGCCATAGGTAAGAACGGTGCCAACATCAAGAAGATCAGGTTCCTAGCTGAGCGGTATTTCCAGCTCGACACAGTTGTAATAAACTAGACGCCATAGGCGTCCCCAATTTTATATGTAATTTTCTTTTATCTGGTTCCAGTTTTTTACCGTAAAATCTCCGTTCCGCTGCGATATTAGTCCTCTATTATTCTCAGCTGCTTTTCTCAATACCCTGTCTTCTGTTAACATGAGCTCACTGGAGTGGATGGCTGAGGCGAGTAGAACACAGTCTAGGTAGTCGTTGATGCTTTGCTTTAACGATATAGCTGTATCCTGTATCATTGAGTCTCTGTAGTCTACTTTCTGGAACCTTTCATCGAGTCTCAGAGATGTCACGCCTCTCAGAACCTGCTCCTTCTCTATGAAACCGTTTTTCACGTATTTCGCTCCCTTTGCATAAAGCTCGAATAGGGTGAGGTCGCTGATCACGGTCTCGGCGTTTTTATGCACCTTGAAGGCTATATCCCATGGCAGCTCAGGGTGAGCTATTCCTATGGATGGAATGAAGTAGGTTGTGTCGAGAAATACCTTCATGTCTCTACTCGCCTTGATATTGTTTCTCTTTCTTCTCTGAGTTCATCAAGGGAGACTATGTGCATTGGTTTTTTACTCATCAACACTTCTAGGCTTGGAACAGGCTCTATGATCAGTTTTCCCTCAGATACCCGATAGAGTATTCTGGTGTTTGGCGCCAAGCCCAGTTTCTCTCTAATCTCTTTCGGTGGGAACAATTCGCCTTTAGAGCCAACCCTGCTCTCCACGGTCTCCATAGTTACATGTTTTTATTCGAAAAATATATGTATTTCTGGTAGAAGTATTTTCACTCGAAAAATATGTGTTTTTC
>CAYTVK010000231.1:0-3697 GCA_964441725.1 uncultured Candidatus Bathyarchaeia archaeon
ACCATGGTTTTCGGAAACATGGGCTGGGATAGCGGCAGCGGCGTCATGTTCACACGGAGCCCAAGCGACGGAACAAAGGGACTCTTCGGAGAGTTACTGTTCAACGCTCAGGGCGAGGATGTTGTAGCTGGGATCAGGACTCCTACTAAGCTATCTGATCTGCATGATCAGCAGCCGGACCTCTACAAGGAGTTAGAAAACATCGCCGAAATTGTAGAGGACCACTACAGAGACATGCAGGATATGGAGTTCACCATCGAAAAGGGAAAGCTCTGGATACTCCAGACCAGAACAGGGAAGAGGACAGCACGATCAGCCATCAAGATAGCCGTGGACATGGCTGAGGAAGGTCTCATCGATAAAAATACAGCGGTAAACCGTATCACTCCAAATAACATCGACCAGCTTCTACACCCCCAGTTTGACCCAGAAGCCAAAAAGGAGGCAGTGCTGCTCGCAAAAGGACTGAATGCAAGCCCCGGCGCAGCAGTGGGAGTTGCCATCTTTGACGCTGATAGGGCTGAGGAACGCGGAAAAGAAGGAGACCCAGTGATCCTTGTACGACCTGAGACCACTCCAGAGGATGTGAATGGCATGATCGTATCACAGGGATTCCTAACACAGCATGGTGGAGGAACAAGTCACGCTGCGGTAGTGGCACGAGGCTGGGGAAAACCATGTGTCGCAGGCTGCGAAGACATCAGAATCGATAACAACAGGGCACTCTTCACCATAGGTGAATACACGATAAAAGAAGGTGACTGGCTAAGCATCGACGGAGCCACAGGAGAGGTCTACCTCGGACAGGTTTCCAAGATTGAGACCGCATTCGAGAAGGAGACAGAGCTAATTAAGGCACTGGAGTGGGCTGATAATATCAAGAGCCTAGGAGTCTTAACGAACGCTGATAACCCAGAGGACGCAGCCAAGGCCCGTCAATTCGGAGCCACAGGAATAGGACTCTGCAGAACCGAGCACATGTTCTTCGATCAGGAAGGAGAGGAGATCAGTAGACGTGAGAACGTCGTCAACATGATACTCAAATCTGAAGTAGCTGCACCGATACTGCGTCAAATGGAGGCGCTGGAAACCGCTCTAGAAGCTAACCCTAAGGACGCTGAATCAAAGGCAGAATACGAGGCGCTCTCAAAGAAGGTAGACTCAAACCCAGATATACAAGAATACAAGCAGGCGTTGAAGAACATCCTGCCCTTCCAGCGAAAAGACTTTGAAGGAATCTTTGAGGCAATGGATGGCTACCCCGTAATTATAAGACTAATTGATCCACCTATGCACGAGTTCCTACCTCCACGAGAAGAACTCCTAGAGGAAGTCACAGAGCTAAGATGCAAAGGCGATAACCCCAAGGAGCTAGAAGAAAAAGAATACCTCTTAACCGTGGTTGAGAGTCTGTGGGAAACCAACCCAATGTTGGGCCTTAGAGGATGCCGAGCAGGACTCATGTATCCGGGTCTTACTGAGATGCAGGTGCAGGCCATTATGGAGGCAGCCGTCTTGGTCAAGAAGGCAGGCGTGGATGTACACCCAGAGATCATGATACCTCTCACGAGCCATATCAATGAGCTTAGGGAGGAGAAGAACAAGCTCCAGAAAGTAGCCGAGAAGGTACTCAAGGAAGCAGACATGGAGAACATGCACTACAAGATAGGAACCATGATTGAGATCCCGAGAGCAGCACTAACAGCCGACGAGATGGCTGAGAGCGCCGAGTTCTTCAGCTTCGGAACCAACGACCTTACCCAGATGACTTTCGGAATCAGCAGAGACGACGCAGAAGGCAAATTCCTCCTCAACTTTGTTGACAGAGGGCTGCTACCGAGCAACCCATTCCAAGTCCTTGACCGTGAGGGTGTGGGCAAGCTCATGAAGATGTGTGTTGAGGCTGGTAGAAAAACAAGACCCGATCTCGAGATCGGTATCTGCGGTGAACACGGTGGAGACCCCAGCAGCATCGAGTTCTGTCACCTCATAAACTTAAACTATGTAAGCTGCAGCCCATACCGTATACCCATTGCCCGTTTAGCGGCGGCACATGCTGAACTTAGCTACCCGAGGAAGAAGTAACTTCTCTCCCTTTATTTCTAAATACGAGAACACCTATTATCCTCCATGGCAAAGTTAGATCACGTAGGAATATACGTAAAAAATCTGGATGAGAGCTTAAAATTCTATAATGAGATCTTTGGATTCAAACTAGTTGAGAAGTTTGGAAGCGGAGAAGCCAAAATCGCTACCATAGATATTGGCGGAGGATTGCTGGAGATTGTTCAGCGACCCGGATCACCTGGAACACCGCCTGTAGGAAACTGGAGTCACCTTGCTATTCATGAGCCGAAATTCGATGAAGCAGTTGCGAAAATTGATGCTAAAAAGATCGAGAAACGCCTTGTAACTATGGCTAATGGGAACAGGTTGTGCTTCTTCAATGATCCTGATGGGCATACTATCGAAGTCATGGAGTCAGGGTTCCAGTAACTCAATACACAATATCGTACGGTATGGCTCGCTCAGTCATGAGTCGTTTTATTTTATCGCGTAGCCTCTCGTAGTACTCGGAATTCTCTCTGGAGGCTTCCTTGAACGTTGGCAGAATCTCTGGTCTCAGCCTTAGCATTGTTTCTTCGATGTCTTTCCAGTTACCTGCCTTGATGTTAAGGCGGTCAACTATGACTCTATTCACTCTGTCGGCTAAGATGTTCAGTAATACTTCCATCTCTTCCTCAGATATGTAGGGCAGCAATGGTCCTAGGAACGCGAATGTCTGTATCCCCGCTTCACTGAACTGCTTCAATGTCTCTAGGCGTTCATGGATCGGTGAGGTTCGGGGCTCAAAGGCGCTGCGTATTCTATCATTCAGGCTTGTTATTGTTAGCCCTACCTCGGATTGTGTGAAATCACCCAGTATATCGATGTCTCGTTGAACCAGAGAAGACTTTGTAAGAATCTCCACAGGGTAATCATACTCTTTGAGAACCTGAAGAAGCCCTCTTGTAATTTCTTTCTTCTTCTCTATGGGCTGGTAGGCGTCTGTGACACTTGAGAAGAGGATGATTCCATGCTTCTTCCTCGGAGCCTCTTTCATCATGCACTCTAATGCATTTTTCTTTACATCGACGAAACTTCCCCACTTCTCGCCTTGATGATACCAGCGAGTCATGAACCGTGCATAGCAGTAGGTGCAAGCGTGACTGCATCCTATGTATGGATTCACCGCATAGTCAACACCCTTTATACCGCTGGAGTTAATGATGCTCTTGCAACTGGTTTCCCCGATCTTCACGATGTGAACAGAGCTTTGGTAACCTATATATAAACCGCCGGAACGATTGTCATGTAGTACGTTTATAGACGTTGGAAGGTTAACAGATGAAGATCGTAGTTATTTATGATAGTAGGACCGGAAACACCGAGAAGATGGCGAAGGCAATCGCCGAAGGCGCAGGTAAAGTCGCGGATGTTGAGTTGAAAAAGATAGGAGAATCATTCCCTTTAACAATTTTAGCTGACGTTGATGGAGTCATCTTCGGTTCGCCAGTCTACTACGCCGATATCTCAAATGGCATGAAGGACTTCTTAGACCATGTTAGCTCTTACATTAAAGCCAACAGGAAGACCATCAACAATATTCCTGCAGCTGTCTTTGGGAGCTATGGATATGATGGCGCATGGCTCATGG
>CAYTVK010000232.1:0-3678 GCA_964441725.1 uncultured Candidatus Bathyarchaeia archaeon
ATAAAAAAGATGCAATCTTTGGAGGAGAAAATATATGAAAAAAATAGTAATAACGGTTATAATAATAGCTGTTATAATTGGAATAGCTTACTTTGTATTACCGATACAAAATAATGGAACAAAACCTGAGAATAGTTCAAACTCAATTAACTCTAGCACGCAGAAAAAGCCTCCATTATCTACTGGTCCAGTTGGATTCAAAATAGAACAAGCGTTAGTTGAAAATAATGTTGATCCTATTACAAATAAGCCTGCCCCGGACCATCTTGAAATTACCTTGGTAAACACAATTGATAAAGACATTTCAAATCTAAGTGTATACTATTCAATCACTGATCTAAAAAACGCTAAAAATGAATCATACTCAGCTAATCTAGACGGATTTACTCTTAAAGCGCATGAAACACAGACAATACACTTTGATAATGGGAACGAAACAAACCATTTCTGGGTCAATACCTTCAGCATGTACTATCTCGGCACTGATCCTCTTCAATTTAACATAACTGTTAATGCGGAGGGGTATCAGGCACAAACCATTGATGTTAAAAAAGATGCTGGTGGGGCTGAAGCTCCAGATTAAACTTGGATAAACACTCAATCCACATATTTCTACACTTCAAGAAATCCGCACCCTATTTACAATATTAATATAAACTTATTAAAAATTGATAAACCCTATTTTTAGAACAGTGTATCCATTATATCATACATTATAATTAATATATATTTAATAAAATACAAAATATGAATTAGTTTTGATTGTTAGAGGCTTGTACTAATTTTGATAAAAAGGTGTTAAATTAGAGATTTGTACCATAATGCCTTTTATTCTCTACGCGGTCTCTAATTTGACCAAGGAGGTCAAGTAAAATGAAACTAACGACAAAAAACATAACCCTGCTAGCGATGATTACCTTGCTCATTTCCGGCCTAGTATACACAGTATCAGCAAGCACAAACACAAGCACAGCAACAAACACAACGACAGACACTGAGCCTACTCAAAAAGTAGACAATGACAACGTACAGGAGGAAGTTGGGTCTCAGAATCAAGCCAATGATGGCTCAGAGGTAGCCACCGCAGAACAACCTGAAACAGCTGAGACGCCGGAGACAGCGGGAACACCTGAAATGGACACCGTGAACGATCAAAGTCCATCCTACACGGCCTCAATCCCCGCTCCGACAGATGCAACAGACGAACAACTCGGTGCACTAGCCAAGATAACCCCAGACAACGCAGCGGCTGCCGCCTTACGGGACCCAACTCTCGTAGGTGGAACAGTAAACCACGTTGAACTGGATGATGAGAACGGAAACGTTGTCTACTCTGTCGAGGTAACTGTGGGCTCCAGCGTATACGATGCTAAGGTTGACGCAGGCACAGGTTTGCTGCTATACATAGACAAGTAAACCAAAAGTACAATAGAGGTGCAACCCTTTCTTTTTTTATTAACTTTAAGGAAGAACCTTTTTGAGTGAGCTACATGGGACGAGAAAAAAGATATATGAATATGTTTTGGAGCACCCAGGCTCACATTTCCGGGAGATTGGTAGAAACATGGAGATAGCGATTGGCGATTTGCAGTACCATATTGATTATCTTGAGACTATGCATTACATCATATCTGAGAGGCATGGATTTTACAAACGGTTTTACCCAGTCAGGGTCTATTCGGACAAACAGAAGGCTATAATGAGCGCCCTTAACAGAGAGACTCCGCGGAAGATACTTATGCTTTTATCACAGAAACCCGGCGTTTTTCACCACGAGATAGCTAGCTTTGTGAAGTTATCACCACCCACGGTATCGTGGAATATGAAGAAACTTATAGAAGATGGATTGGTGGAGTCTAGGAGAGAGGGGAGAAATACTCGTTATTTCTTCGTTGGTTCAAAACAGGATGTTGAGGAAGCGTTAAAAACGTATCACTCCAAGTTCTGGTTGGATTGGGCTGACAGACTTGCCGATATCTGGATGGATTTATCCGCCGTTAAAGAAGAGGAAAAGGATGAAGAATGATTGAGGGGTTTGGTTTAGAAGAACTACTTCAGATTGGCTCTGGTTTGTTTGCGCTAGGACTATTCGTGATATCCTTGATAGCCTATCATAGATCCAGACAGAACCGAATCCTAATGGTCAGTACAGCTTTCTTCCTCTACTTCCTCAAAATAGCCATGCAGCACATAGACATCCTCCTACCAAATCTTGAAACCTCTATCATTGACCTTTTAATCGCATCATCAGATTTCGTTATTCTACTGCTATTCTTTTTAGCGATAGTAAAAAAATAACATAAAATATGCGCTCGCACTACCTACATCGCCACCTAGACTCTAAATACTATTGACTGAACCAATTCAGGTTGAATTTTGATCAAATTTTGACATACCCTTTTACCAAATGTCTTCAAAACACTATGTGATAAAATTTGAGTGAATTTAAGACCCATCAAAACAAACGGGACAAAATGCTCTGGGTAATAGTTGTAGTAATGATAGTACTCAACGTAGGCGTACTTTCATATATGACAATCTACGGCGGAGGAGGCAGCGGAACCAAGGGAGCACTGCAGACAGAGGTTAACAACCTTAAACTTCAACTCAACAGCTCTCAGCAGCAGATAAACAGCCTCAAAGAAAAGATCAACACCGCGAACCTACCCAGCAGCCCACAGGACATAGGAGTCACTGAGATATATAATCAGACTCGGAACAGTGTGGTATTGATTAAGACAGATCTAGGCACAGGTAGTGGTTGGGTCTATGATACACTGGGACACATAATAACGAATAACCACGTAGTCGAGGGCGCAACAAGCATAGAGGTCACATTCCAGACAGGAGACGTACTCAAGGCAACACTGGTGGGACGGGACCCATATAGTGATATGGCGGTAATTAAGGTGAAAGCAGTACCGGGATTATTGTATCCGATGAAAGTAGGTGTAAGCAGTAATATTCTCGTAGGCGAGAAAGTGATAGCGATAGGTAACCCATTTGGTTTAGCCAACACGTTAACGGTTGGCGCTATTAGCGCAGTAGGGCGTCAGATGAGCGCGGCGAACAACTACGCTATAGTTGACGTAATCCAGACAGATGCAGCTATCAACCCCGGAAACAGTGGAGGGCCACTGCTCAATCTCAATGGGGAGGTGGTTGGTATGAATACCGCCATCATCAGTAATTCGAATGTCTTCAGTGGCATAGGTTTCGCCATTCCAAGCGACACGATCACCCGGGAGGTTCAGAGTATTGTTGATACAGGCAGTTATGAGCATTCATATCTTGGGATAAGTGGATATGATTTGGCGCCAAGTTTTGCTGAGGCGATGGGGCTGGATAATAGCACCCGTGGAACACTGGTAGCCACTGTGGTTGATGGTGGACCAGCAGCACAGGCAGGAATACACTCCAGTAATAACCAAGTGAACATCGGTGGAACGGTCCATAATTTGGGCGGTGATGTAATAATTGGTGTAGATGGTAGGACCATGAGCAGCTTTTATGATCTAGAGGTCTATTTAACCCGTAACACGAAACCGGGTGATACTGTAACCTTGAACATTATAAGAGATGGCAAGGTTATGGATGTTAGTTTAACTCTAGGTGCTAGACTGTCACCACCCTAGTCACTTACGGCTAATACCTTGTTTATATTTTTTTCAATTATTG
>CAYTVK010000233.1:0-3673 GCA_964441725.1 uncultured Candidatus Bathyarchaeia archaeon
TCCTGATGTGGCCTTCTCCGCCGGGACCAAAGTAGCTGAAGGGCTCACCGTGGCCCGGAACAACCGCTACCTTCGCCACATCCAGTAGATAATTAGTGGTCTCAGTGCTTGTCATGCCCTTTATTTTGGGGAATATAACATAGGTGCCTTCTGGTTTGTGGA
The DNA here is from genome assembly GCA_964441725.1 of uncultured Candidatus Bathyarchaeia archaeon. Classification (GTDB taxonomy): domain Archaea; phylum Thermoproteota; class Bathyarchaeia; order TCS64; family TCS64; genus RBG-16-57-9. The sequence goes on from CAYTVK010000233.1 coordinate 163, forward strand.
CCTCAACGTTCTCCATAGCACTCAGTCTCTTGTACACATAATCTCTGACCTTTTCGAGGTGTTGTACGAAACCTGTAACCCAGTCCCAGCTTTTCATGACTGCAGCCTGCCCAGCTACCTGACTAACGTTGTTTACTGGATAGAAATAGCCGGGGGTAGCCTCTTTGAATCTCCTCATGAGTTCGGTGCTCTTTGTCGCCATGAAGCCAAGCTGCAGGCCAGCCATGGCAAAGGTCTTACTAAACCCATAAAGACTGATTGTTCTCTCAGATGCACCAGTTAGGGAGGCTGTGGCGATGTGTTTTCTTCCATTATAGACGATGTCGCTCCATATCTCGTCGCTCATTACCCAGAGGTCGTGATCAACAGCGAGATCGATCATCGCTCTTAGCTCATCTGCCCTCAGCACTCTTCCAAAGGGGTTATGAGGATTGCATATACAGATCATCCGTGTCCTTGATGAGACCAAGTCCTTCAGTCCCTCAAGGTCAAATTCTAGGCTCTCCCAACTTATCCTGCTTAGAATACGTCGACCACCGGCGGCATCTATGCTCTTACCGAAGAGAAAATCCACTGGGTCAAATATTATAGCCTCATCACCGGGTTTCAGCAGGGCTTTACAGGTTAACATCATGCCCTGTGCCACGCCGTTCAGCGCATGAATCTCATTAGGCTCATAAGCGAATCCTTTACGATTTGAAAGATGCCAAGCACAGGATTCTTTGAACCCACTGTTTCCTCCATCTGCTCCATAGCTGAAAACACCGTCCAGAGCCATCTCTATGATGGCTTTTCTTATGGATTCGGCTACTCTAAAATCCGGGTCTGCGGCTGTTAACGGTATTACATCTCGTGGATATTTTCCCCACTGGTTTGAGCTATATTTGTGGAGCAGATCGAATCTGATCTCCTCGTCCTTGAAGACACTCATATGTATAACTTTATTCTATTACCAATTAGATACTTCTCTTAATGGAGAAGCGTACAGTAAAGCCTGAGTACATCAAGCCTATTTTGGATGCCTTGCATAAGCTTGGCTCTGCCACTGAGGAGGAACTCCTAGATCAAATCTGTCAGGAGGTTCAGTGTAGACTATTTCCCGCTGATTTAATTGTTCTCCCCAACGGTGAACCTAGGTGGCGTAATCAGGCCCAGAATATGCTAGACGGTTTGATAGAATCTGGTGTTATCATAAAGGAAAACGGGTTACTCAGTTTAAGCGAGAACCCGCCGCTTTAACCCAGTCCTCGATGTTTTGGATAGTAGGTGGGCGTTTGGTGATGTTTTTTTCCTCGTTAGCCTTCATTAATTTCTCGTATAATTCCTCGGGGTTAGATTCTGCTATCAATTTTATACTCGTGTATCCAGCGGACCTGAGAAGCTCCTGATATTTGGGGCCTACTCCTTCGAGTTCAGCGATGTCATCAATGTCGGTTTTTTCCTCTGCTGTTTTGATGGTCTTTTCCTCATCAACAGGTTTCTCAGCGGTTGCCTCTTTGTGTTCGGTCTCAGACTGTGTTTCATAGTCTTTTACTTTGACTATGTTTGGCTCGGGTTTTTCTTGGGGTATTATTTGCTGTGTTGATTCTCTGCTCTGAAGATAATAGATTAGAACAGCAAGTATTACGATAAATACTACAACAATTGAGATTGGGTTCATATGCGTCACCTACGAGTACTCATCTACATCTTATAAACCAGTAGAAGAAGGGTGCTTGACATTCATGATACCTTTAAATATTTATCTTCTTACTACCGGTGGGGCTTATGGCTCCGTGACCTAGTATGGAGAGAGAAAATGCATGGGGCAACCACTGTACTCTGGGGGCGAATTCGCCAATTCTTCGAGACCGTCTCAGGTCAGGCTCTCATAGGTTTAAGTTTTAATATCATCAGCTTATTCGCGGGTGGATTAATCGCTATTTTCACTCCTCAGTTCAGGCAGAGTCCTTGGATTTTGGCTTTGTTTCCTCCGATTCTTACAATTAGGGGTGGAATCGGCGGTATTTTTAGTGGTAACTTGGCCACTATGCTGCATCTTGGTCTCGTTAAGCCGCAGCTTAGGAATAACACTGATTCTTACTGGAATCTTGTGAAATCTGTTTTAGTGATAACAGTAATTGATACCTTGATCTTAGGGTCTTTCAGCTTTGTTATTAACTTGGTTAATGGCTCTGCTTTGCCGAGTCAATGGTTCTTGTTTATCTGCGTGCCCACTATTGCCTGCATGATGGCTGTTTTGACCAGCATCCCATTGACTAGTTTTCTAGCCATTGAGACCTTCAAACGTGGACTCGATCCAGATATTCTTGTGTACCCTATTCTTGCAAGCGTTAATGATATCGTGGTTACTTCTTTTTTTGTGACTGTAATCTTTTTCGTTCTTTGGAGTGGAATCTTCTACACTGTGCTGGTGTTACTTTTCATATTGATTTTATCCTCAGCTGGGTATCTTGTCTCAAGAATGCGTAACGAGAAATTCTTCCTCCAGACTCTACGTGAGGGAACATTCATCGTGGTTATCTCAAGCATCTTTGGGAGCATCAACGGAGTTCTCCTATCAAATCTCAGTGTTAGTCTAGCTGCGAAACCTGGTTTAATGACGCTATATCCTGCTCTCACGAACAGTCTAGGTAATATTGGGTCGATTATTGGCTCAAAGATGACCACAAGCATAGCTCTGGGTTACGCTCGGAGCTTTATGGAGGAGCTAAAGGAGTCAGGGATGTCTATTATTCAGGTGGAGATTCCGGCGGCTTTTATGCACATCGTTTTTGGGGTAATATCTTATTTATTATCGGCGAAACAAGGTGCGAGCCTTGTTTTCCTGATCTCTATTGCTTTGACGTGTAACTTGTTGAGCTTCATAATTATCTCGGTGTTTGCGCTTTGGAGTGCTCATGTTTCATTTGAACGTGGGTTGAATCCGGATAATGTTGTGATACCCGCAATAACAAGTCTCTCAGACACGACTGCGACTGTTGCCGTTACACCTGCTCTCTTGATTGCTAAACTTATTGGGCTTTAAATTAAAGCCCTGTAAATGGGCATCTCTTGTACGGGCCGATGACGACGTTTACCTCTGTCTCAATTATTCCTTCGAGGTTCAACTCATTGCCCAAGAATGAGTTGAGTTCATCTAGGTCAGAGAAGATTACTTCTAGAAATAGGTCCAGTGTACCAGTGGTTCTGTATAATACATGTACATCTGAGAGGCATTCTAGTTTTTCGACTACAGATTGTATCTTAGCTGGGTTGATTTTCAGACCTATGAATGCTTTTACTACTCTGCCCATTAGGCGGTAGTCGAGGAGTACCATGAATTGTTTTATTACGCCGTCTTCCTGCATTCTCTTTATTCTTTTTCTGATTGTTGCGTCGCTGACATCTAGTTCTTCCGCGATGGTTTTGTATGGTTTTCTTGCATCCGTGTTGAGTGATCGAATTATGCGTAAATCTAATTGATCAAGTGACATTTTGGTGAATATCCTCCGTTAAAAGTGTACAATTT
>CAYTVK010000234.1:0-3663 GCA_964441725.1 uncultured Candidatus Bathyarchaeia archaeon
GATATTCTGAATCGAAAACTGAGGGAAGCATCGAATTGAGCTTACTTGAGAGCTTGAGGTTCAGTCGCGGTGACACTGTTATTCACAACCTCGACCCGAGGGTGAAGTTTTTAATGACTCTCGTATTCTTCAGCGTCTCGGTTATGTACTTGGATATCATCCCGCTTTTCATCGTATTCATCGTACAGATTCCGCTGGTATTCCTCGCCAAGGTATTCCATGAATGGTCAAAGAGCATCAAAGGAGCCGGATTTATCGCCATATTCATCTTCGTAACCAACATGATTAGCTTCTACTACTTCAGAAGCGGAGCACTGACATGGGACCTAGTTGAGTACAGTATCGCCTTAACCATGCGCTTCGTCGTACTGGTCACCAGCTTCAGTCTATTCTTCATAACTACATCCCCCGATAAACTGAGTCTCGCACTTGAAAAGGCAAGAATTCCATACGAATTTAACTTCGCCTTCATAACCGCCATCCGTTTCGTTCCAGTATTGGCAGATGAAGCCCAGACCATCATAGATGCCCAGAGATCAAGGGGACTAGAACTTGACAAAGGAAACTTCCTAACTCGAATCAAGAACTATATCCCCATACTGCTGCCTTTAATCATAAACAGCATCCGGCGTAGTCTTGAACTCGCTGAGGCGATGGAGTCACGAGCATTCGGAGCCACTGAAAACCGCACTAATCTCTATGAGTTGAAGATGAATAACTTGGATTACCTTGTACTGTTTGTCTCAATAGCATTATTGATATTAGCTGTCTACGCCAAACTATATCTCCCAGCTATACCGAGTCTTCTTGGAACAGGCCCTGTTTTTAGCTAGAATCCGCTGCTGATCATTATTAATATATGTAAATAATTGGTGACTTGCACAAGTATTTATGAAAGACTATCTTTATATTCGAGCAATTAGGATAAGAGGCGAGTAATGACGATAAATACAATAGGTTGTTGTAAGAAAAACGAGCTCGAGTCACAGACTAAAGCATCGTTAATCGTCATACATAATCTAAACGGTGAATTATATGGAGCCTAGGAAAATCCAGAAGGTAGGATACTCGACCCTATCTGTCTCAATTCCCATGAACTGGGCGAAAAAGACAGGTATACGCAAAGGCGATGTCGTCTTCATCTCAGAGGAAAACGATGGAGCCCTCAGAATCACTCCAGAGCCGACCCAGACTGAGGACCAAAGCATCTACGTTGTAAACGTCGATAACTGTGATAACACAAAGGTCCTTGCACGAGTCATTGTTGGTAACTATGTGCTTGGTAGAAACCTCATCAAGGTTGAGTCCGAGCGAAGGCTCATGAGGGAGCAGATAGAATCCATTAGGGAAGTAACTCAGAAACTCTTAGGCATAGGAATAATCGAGGAGAGCGACAGACATCTTCTACTGCAGTGCAGCATAGATCCCAAAAACTTCCCACTGGACACCGTAACCAGACGCCTATATGTAATCACCAGCATCATGTTCAAAGAAAGCATGGACGCCTTAATAGATAGAGACATGGAGTTAGCAAAAGACGCACTGGCAAGGGAGCATGAAGCAGACACCATATTCTGGCTTCTCACAAGGCTATTAGCCTCAGCGCAACAGTCGAGGATCGTCTCCGAAGCAATAGGCATATCCGACCCAATGGAGATAGTCGAGAACAACCTGATAGCATGGTATCTTGAGATGATCGGGGACAGGCTATTCGCAATCGCCAGAAACGTCATAGCAATCGAAGAACTACGCGACGACGAAGAAGAAGAGCTATTCGAGAGACTCAGCCAAATCGGGCTAGTAGTATTCACAATGTTTGACCAAGCTATGAAAAGCATGTTCGACGGAGACATCAAGCTGGCAAGCGACGCAGTCGACCTCTATGAAGCCGTTGGACGTGAAGAGGAATCCCTTCTAAAAGAGTTCCAGGAAAACCATAACCCAGAGCTATCTGCTTACGTGAACGAGATAGCTTGGGATCTCAGGATAGTGGCGGAGTACAGCACAGCCATAGCGACCATCAGCATAGATAATGTGCTTTGGGGTGAAAATGACATCTGCTCTGTCATATTGCCTGCCAGTAAGGAGAAATAATTCTCATTATTTTACATTTAATCCATTCTGGATTCTTTAGATCGGTATCCTGTCGCACTTTATGTAATTATATGGGCTACCTGTAATTATACACAACAAGAGTCTAATTATAAACAATGACACAATCACAGAAATAACCACAATAGAAAGGGTTTAAAAGACTCCTACTTGTGACTATAGTCAAATTAGGATAAAGGAATTAGATCTTTATGCCACGATTCAAGCAAACAGAAGAAATACTCAAGCTAATGCATGACAAGGAGAAGATTCGTAACATCGGTATCATTGCCCACATCGACCACGGCAAGACCACGATGAGCGACAGCCTACTTGCAATGGCTGGCCTTATGGCCCCAGGTAGGGCAGGTGAGGCTAGAGCCCTCGACTACCTCGAAGAGGAGCAGAGGAGGGGTATCACTATCAAGACTGCCAACATCAGCCTACTCTATGAAGAGGGCAAAGACCAGTACGTTATCAACCTCATTGACACACCTGGACACGTTGACTTTAGCGGTAAGGTCACTCGCGCCATGAGGGCTCTGGATGGCTGTGTTCTATTGGTTGACGCAGTTGAGGAGTTCCAGATCATGACTGAGGTGAGGCTCAGAGTAGCACTGGAAGAGTTCGTTAAGCCAGTCTGTTACATTAACAAGTTTGACAGGCTCATCAAGGAGCTTAGAATGGACCCAGCTGCTATTCAAACAAAGTTGCTGAGGATTATCAACAAGTTTAACGAGATTGTTCAGACGTATGGTTCGGATGAGATAAAGAACGAATGGATCGTTAACGCCGGTGATGGCGAGGTTGCCTTCGGTTCAGCCTTGGATAGATGGGGATTTACATTACCCATGCTGGCTAAGAAGGGGCTGACGTTACCAAAGATATTGGAAATGTATCAGAAAGGTGAGCTTGAAAAACTTCAGGAAATGCTTCCTCTCAGTGAAGCTATTCTAGGCATGGCGGTCCATAAGATCCCTAACCCTGATCAGCATCAGCCAAGGAGGATTCCGCATATCTGGAAAGGTGAGCCAGATAGTGTAATGGGTAAGAGCATGCTGGCAGTCGACCCAAATGGTCCGCTCGTTATCTGTATCAGTAATGTCATCATCGACCCACAGGCTGGAGTAATCAGCACGGGGAGGGTATTTAGCGGAACCATCCGCAAGGGTGATAACTTGAACCTGGTAGGCGCGGAGAAGACGGCTAAAGCTCAGCAGGTAAGCATCTATATGGGTGCGTATCGTGAGATCGTTGACGAAATTCCGGCTGGAAACATCGTGGCGCTTCTAGGTCTGAGTGAAGCCCGTGCAGGTGAGACCATCATAGGGGATGAGCTTCTAGGAGATGCTGTTCCATTTGAGTCCATAAAATATGTCTCCGATCCTGTTCTTACAATCGCTGTCGAGCCCAAGAAGCCAACTGATCTACCTAAGCTCATTGACGCTATGCAGAAGATGAGTATTCAGGACCCTAACTTGGTTACGACAATCAATCAGGAGACTGGAGAGTACCTGTTGGCTGGTATGGGTGAGCTTCATCTTGAGATCGCTGTAAAGGACTTGAAGAGCC
>CAYTVK010000235.1:0-3653 GCA_964441725.1 uncultured Candidatus Bathyarchaeia archaeon
TTAACCCTGAGAGCGTATTCTGGGTAATTATCTTGTCTCTACTTGGCAGCATGCTCGTACTCTTAACGGTGCCAACCTCAATTACAAGATAGCTGATCTCGGGTTACTGCACACGCGCTTTAACGCCAGCCTTTACCAGAAACAATGGTGCGGGGGGTGGGACTCGAACCCACGAAGGACTAATCCATCAGGACCTGAACCTGACCCCTTTGGCCACTTGGGAACCCCCGCAGATAGAAAAAAGGTTAATGAGAGACCGTTTTTAAATATTCCCCATAAGCAGAGGCATCCATCAGGTTACCCATATCAGCCTCAAGACTCACAGGCTCAATCTTAGCGATCCAGCCAACACCATAAGGCTCATTATTAATCTGCTCAGGAGCATCAACAAGACTCTCATTCACCTCAACAACCTTACCGCTCACCGGACAGTAAAAATCGCTCACAGCCTTAACAGACTCAACGGCACCAACAGCCTCCATCTGACCCACCTCAGAACCCATCTCAGGCAACTCAACGTAGACGACCTCATGCAACTGAGCCTGAGCATAGTCCGCGATACCGACAATCACCAGACTGTCGCTCTCCTTCCTCGCCCACTCATGCTCCTTCGTGTAATAGAGTCCTTCCTCAACCTTGTATTCGTCGGTCATTGCTTATTCCTCTTCCAACCGTATTCGGAATCATCATAGAAAGGTCGATGCTTAACTACTTTTCCCTTCACAGACTTACCCCTGATCTGGATGTAGAGCTCAGTACCCCGCTTCTTATACTCAGGCGGCACATACGCCAACGCGATACCGTAGCCCAACGTCGGACTCAAGCCGCCGCTGGTAACCACACCGATCTCCTCCGCATCCATATTGAGAACAGGGTAACCATGCCGAGGAATACCACGATCCACCATGGCAATACCGATCAACGTCTTCGTGACGCCCTCATCCTTCATCTTCTGGATGGCCCGCTGACCGATGAAGTAACCCTCCTTATCCATCTTCACGACCCAACTGAGCCCAGCCTCAAGGGGATTAATGCTCTCATCAATATCATTACCATACAGCCACAGACCAGCCTCAAGCCTCAGGCTATCTCGGGCACCAAGCCCACAAGGCACAGCCTCAGCGCCGATAAGATCATTCCAGACCTTCAGCGCCCTCTCAGGCTCCTCAGGCGTAGTATCAGGAATATAAACCTCGAAACCATCCTCGCCAGTATAACCAGTCCTCGCGGCCATAACCGCCATCCCACTAACAGTGAGATCAGCGATGTGGAACCGCTCAACCTTACTCAAATCCTCTTCAGTGATCTTCTGCATAACCTCCTCAGCCTTAGGACCCTGCACAGCGATCATGGCAACCGAGTTACTCATATCCCTGAGCTTTACATCGAAGTCCTTGCTGTTCTTATTCAGCCACTTAAAGTCCTTCTCACGGGTACTGCTGTTATACACCACCCAGTACTTCTCATCATTGATCTTGTACAGAATCAAGTCATCCACGATGCCGCCGGTGGGCTTACACATAACAGAGTACAATCCACCTCTGGGCTCCAGCTTCGACAAATCATTAGTCACAACATAGTTGAGGAACTTTTCAACATCAGGCCCAGTGGCCCAAGTCCTACCCATGTGACACGTATCAAAGATACCGCAGGCATTCCTTACAGCCGCGTGCTCAACCTGTATACCCTCATACCAGACAGGCATGGCGTATCCGCCGAAATCAATGACGTTCCCATGCTCGATATGATACTTATACAGATGAGTCTTCTTCAAATCCTTAACATCCAAGGGAATTACCGTATGCATATTCCCGGACAAGGTTAAAACAGTTATTCAAACCTCAGCTGTTTTCACAGGGCTTTACCTTCACCCCATCGGTGCCGAAGCACAGCTCCTTACCGCAGTTAGGGCACTTACCCTCATATTTCTTGATTACATCTTGAGGCGACTTCAAGAGATCTCCCTCATAGAGGACTTCACCGCATTTACTGCAAAGTATTCTTTGTGGCACCCTATCAACCTCAGCATCAACCATACATTGATTTTCATTTATAAACAGTATCTTTCTGAGGCGAGAAAAGGATTATATGGAAAGCCAGCATCATACTCGCAGAGGAAAAAGGATGTCATCCAAGAAGAAACGATCAAGTAAGGCACTCAGTAGGACGGGAAAACAGAGCAAGATCACCGTCCCCAAGAAATACATCGCATTCATAGTGGTGGCCTTCTGCGTATTCGTACTGGGGGGCGGAATCTACAACATCCTCGAGCACCCAAGATCAATAATCCCGCTACAGAACGGCTATACGAGCCTCCACCCATACATGAGTGAACAGACATCAACAGAGGGCGACATAATCATGCTAATCAACAGCTTCATGATCGTGGGATTCTACATGACATACCGGAGCACCCAGATAGCCTACAATAGGAAAAGCGCAAACATGTGGCTCCTAGCGGGCATAATATTAATCATAGTGGGCTTCAGCGGCAACTATCTCATAATGCAGATCAAGACGAGTATAACCGTAGGCTAGACAACGAAACCGTTTAGAGGACAAGACACCTCTAATATTTGATCGATTTGAAGAAGATAGGATTCATCGGAATAGGTTTAATGGGCAAAGGCATGTGCCTCAACCTTCTCAAGGCAGGATACCCAGTAACGGTCTGGAATAGAACAGAGTCCAAGACCAAGCCAATAGTAGAGGCAGGAGCCAAACTATCCAAATCTCCCCGAGAAGTCGCGGAGAACAGCGACGTAGTAATCAGCATAGTAACAGGCAGCAACGACGTCAAAGCGGTACTCCTCGGAGAGAAAGGCGCCCTCCACGGCGCAAAGAAAGGCGACGTATTCATTGACATGAGCACCATAAGTCCCATCGCGACGGTTGAGATAGCGGGGGAATTAGCCAAGAAAGGAGTGGAGATGCTGGACGCCCCTGTAAGTGGCGGAGTAATCGGCGCCAACAACGGAACCCTCAGCATCATGGTGGGAGGCAAGGAAGAGGTGTTCAATGAGTACAAGCCCATCCTGGAGAAGATGGGTAAGACTATTACATACATCGGTGGAAACGGAGACGGACAGGTCTGCAAAGCAGTCAACCAGATACTTGTGGGCACCACCATGCTTGGCGTAGCAGAGGCACTTGTATTCGCAGCCAAGGCAGGAGTAGACGTCAAGAGGGTGCATCAAGCAGTCTCAGGCGGCGCAGCTGGAAGCTGGCAACTCACCAACAACGGAGACAGAATACTAAAAGGCGACATGTCGCCAGGGTTTAAGATCAAAGACTACCTCAAAGACCTCGGCATAATCATGGAGACCGCTGACGTCAGCAAGATGCCTCTGCCAGCCACAAGCCTCGTGTTACAGATGTTCCGCTACTGTCAGGCGGAAAACATGCTGGACGATGGAACACAGGCAGTGGTGAAAGCGGTTGAGGCGCTGGCGAGCAAGAAAATCTCCTAACCCATCATCTGCTCTATGATCTCCGGTATCTCATCAGGGCTCTCGAAGGGAAAAAAGCCCTCCATCTGCTCAAGCCGCCTAACGTTCTCGGCATCCTCTTTTCGTACCCTCAGCTTGATCTCTTTGCCGCTGGGAATAACAGTGGTAATAGTTCCTTCCCTGTAATCCACCGGCATGATATAG
>CAYTVK010000236.1:0-3644 GCA_964441725.1 uncultured Candidatus Bathyarchaeia archaeon
ACTATGGTTTACTCATACTTGAAAGAAGAAGAACCCCAACCATACCATCTAAATTATTCAGGTTAACAGTTACAAGCAACAGATGTTTACGTTTAACTGAAGATGGAAAAACATGATGATGTAACATCAATCCTCTCAATGATCAATCTGGACAACATAGAGAAAACCATCAAGCAGCCATACCATCAAACCGGAGCAGGAAGACCACCAAGAAAACCACTTGGCATATTCAAAGCATTAATGATCAAACAACTGAGGCACATCCCAAGCGACAGAGAACTCTACCACAGACTCTGGAACGACGAAAGTCTGAGAATCATCTGCGACATCGAGGCTTCATAAACAGAAAAGAATGACTAAAAAATCAATAAAAAGCAAAAGTGCAGTTGTCATCAAAACATCTTCTTTTAATTTATTTCAATTGACTTGTAAGATAACAAATATAAAAAGTAATACTCGTGTAGGTTCAAACAGTTTCTCTTCATATTCACAAATATTTTATCTCTGAATTACCTTTGTTATAATGCTAGAAATTCAAACGCATTGTTACATGAGGCTGGTTTTAATCTAAATGGTTAGGCTTGAAATCAATTAGTTTTTCCAGTATATTCTGTTCCAGAGGCATATTGTGTCCATGTTTTCAGCGGTTGGTCCGTGATCCCAGTCTACCTATGGTAGCTTCTGGTAAGCTGCTGTTTCTCCTCTGGCTCCCTCGCCAGCTCCCATATCTCCTCCCGTGTCCACCCTGTTTCCTCTATGATAGTTTCAACACGCACATCTATGCAAGCATCGCCATAGGGATCATGATGAGTCCCAAGATACTCTACAAGCTTATTCATGTTTAGCAGCCATGAAACAGCCATGATAAAACCGACGCAGTTTACAAAAGGAGAGATTAGGAAAAATGTATCTTTGAGAGTGCGGAAAATTCAATAATCGTTTTTCCTAATGTCTATAAATCTGTACCAGTTATGGTAGGTTATGCCTTTATCGATGGATTTAAGCAAAGAAGGGTTGGAGATGTTCTTCAAGCCCTACCAGATTCAAATATTCAAAACAGTATGGGACATAGAAAAACCTCTTAACTCTGGTGAGGTGTGGCGGGCTGTTGGCGTAGACCAGATCAGTCGAGCCAGTGTCATCAATTTCTTGAACGATATGACTGATGAGGGACTGTTGGTGATGGAGACGACTACCGGCAAAGGCGGGCACTATGGGTTGTACTCTCCTCGCTGGGATGAAGATGGAACAAAGAAGCATCTAGTCAGACTATTCACCGAGAGGCTACGGGAACTCAACTAACATCTTCTTTGAAATAAGTTCTGTTTGCACCTGCAAACGATACATACGACTGTTTGAAGCCCTTGAATGGTTTACTGGGTTTGGGAGTAGTGGATAAACAGTTCGCGGAAGAAGCCGTATTCGGTAAGATGCCTAAACTCCAATACGCCCACAAGAGAAATAATATATCAAAACCACGATGAAGGTTATTCATTAATGAGGATATTGTACCCTAGGTTTGCTGGTCATCCCCGCCCAGAGGACTCCACCTTTTAACCAGCAACCTATATTCCGATATTAGCTGTTTTTATGGAAAAAATTAATAACCAATAATGAGATTTTAGTTGATATTATTTGTCTGCACCTAAACCCACGGGAAAAGTAACCACGCGCAGCCTCCGACTAGACACAACGTGGAACGACGCAATCAACCAGATAGCAAAACAGAAAGGTACCTCAACAAGTGCATTAATCGAACAGATATGCCGTGACTATGTGTTGTTCTATCAATGGGTGGAAAACCTGCACAGTATCATATTCAGCCCAAAAACGATCATGCCAGTCATCGACATGTTAACCGTTGAACAGCTGAAATCTATAGCTGAGACGGCTGCCGAGTCTAGCTTCAGGGAATCCTATCTCGCCCGTGGATACTGGCTGGACATTGACACCGTCAGGTTTCAGATAGTGGATCAGATGGCCCGGTATGCGAACTGGTTTACGGTGGTTGAGCATAAGAATAAGCATCATTATTTCTATATTCAGCATGGGTATGGTGAGAAGTGGAGTGTTTTCGTTGAAACGTTTCTCTGCACTCTTTTCATGAATTTCTCGGAGCTGGATGTGTCTTCGGAGCGTGTTGATAGGAACATCGTGTTACGGCTGGATGAGAAGAGTTGAAGTTTTCTTCTGAGCGTGCAGCAAGTGGCGCGTGCGCATATAAGCGTTAACTTTAACTGGTTGACAACATTCACGAAAATTCTTATTCTCTAAACTCCTTTGTTATAGTGTAGGAAATTCAATATCACGGTTACATGAGAGGATGTCTTGTTATATGGAAAATAAGAGTCTAATTTGAAACAGATTGACGATTCAAGAACCTATTTTCCACCACAAGTTTGTATTTAAAAGTAATTAGAAAACGAGACCCCGTGATATATTTGAATTAAATTAAAGCACGTGTGTAATTAGATTAGAAGGTTAAATGAGGAACTAAGATTGGGAAATACGAAGGATTTGAAAGGCGTCAAACATATAACGGATTTGTTTGTTACTATTTTGACTTTGGAAAAGATACTTCAACATTTCTTCACTGCTTTGTTCTTCATTATAAATGTTCCAGGGATAGGAAAACCAGACGCTGGTCATTTCAATTTTCTTGGCAACGGAGTTTTAGCGGTGCTCAACATCGGAATGATCTGTGGTTTTGTCATAGGTTTAAGGTTGAAGATTAAAGGTATAGAAATGGGTTGTGTTGTGATCGGATTTTTTGCCGCGTTGGATATTATTTTTGAATTTATATTTCATGGTATTTTCTACATCACAGTTTCAGTGCTTGTCTCAACAATATTATTAATAATAATGAGAAATAGCTTGCTTAATAGCGCGATCATCCATAGCTATGTGAACCTAATTATAAATTGAAAATATAATACCTAAGACTTGCAACACTCTACGGGTTTAGTCAAAGTTTCTTAATTAAATATTCTTAGTTAAAATTCAAATATCTACATGATGTTTGTTATACTGCGGAAAATTCAATATCCTCGTTACATGAAGCGTTCCTTTTCTCAATATACTACTTATATTTTGTAGAAGCCTCATCTGACTTATGACCGAAAAGGAAGAAATTTTAACACAGACTCTAATCGAAGAAACAAGCCTAATTTTTAACATGTACGAGGAAGCAATAAAAAAAATACCCGAAACCCATTGGGTATCCGGAGAAATAGACTACCTCACACCAGCAAGACTAATTTTACACGCAACAGAGGCAGCTGATTACTACACCACAGATAACCCCCGAGGCTATATCTGGGAAAAACTGTTTGACCATGACCCTGAAGACAGTAATATCCCAGCTGAAAAACTTCCCTCAAAACAGGTTATGATGGAGTATCATCAAGAGGTTCGAAGAAAAATCGAGAAATGGATGAGTAATCTGAGCATAGACGATATCCTGAAACCAGAAACAAAGTTTCCATGGACTGGTTCAACGCTTCTAGGTAGAATCATATACACGCTAGGGCACCACAGGCAACACTTTGGAGAGCTAAACGCTGAGCTACGTAGACGAGACTTACCGAGAATTAAATGGACAACCCTAAAATCGTAAGCACAGACCTGGTCTGCTACCTATTTGT